>NZ_QMIN01000049.1:875-18034 GCF_003287795.1 Actinomyces sp. Z5 | reverse complement strand
CGGGGGCGACGACGCGGCTACGGTCACGTCGTCGCCCCCTGTCTGTCCCCGGTGTACAGACGTACAATTGACCGATCCCAAAAAAGCGCGCATCCCAGCGGGTGCGCCCGTCGTCACACCGCGAAACTGGAGTTATCTCCCCACCGTGAGCAGCACCTTCGAGTCACTCAAGTTCCACAATTATCGGATCTGGTTCTTCGCCGCGCTCGTGGCCAATATCGGTACCTGGATGCAGCGCGTCGCTCAGGACTGGTTGGTGCTGCGCATACTGACCGACGACTCCGCCTCCGCCACCGGCGTCACCACGGCGCTGCAGTTCCTGCCCGCCATGCTGTTCAGCGCCCACGCCGGACTGGTCGCGGACCGGGTGGACCAGCGCAAGTTCCTCATCTTCACCCAGACCGCCATGGGCGTGGTCTCCCTGATCCTGGCCGCCGACGTGCTCGCCGGCCATGTGGCGCTCTGGCACGTCTACCTGGCCGCCTTCGGCACCGGGCTGGCCTCCGCCTACGACTCCCCGGCGCGTCAGATCTTCGTCGGCCGGATGGTCCCCGCCGAGAACCTGGCCAACGCGGTCGGACTGAACTCGGCCTCCTTCAATGCCGCGCGCCTCATCGGCCCGGCGGTCAGCGGCCTGGTCATCGCTTGGATCGGCCCGGGGTGGGTCTTCCTGGTCAACGCTCTGACCTTCCTGTTCCCGGCGCTGGCGCTGGCGAGCATGCGCGTGTCGGAGCTGTATGACGTCCCCCGCGCCAAACGTGCCAAGGGACAGCTGCGGGCGGGCCTGGCCTACATCCGCCACCGCACTGACATCATCGTGATCATCGCGGTGATCACGATCGTGTCCATGTTCACCCTCAACTTCCAGGTGACCATGGCGGCCATGGTGCGCTCCGCCTTCGACCTGGAGTCCGACGCCTATGGCAGCGTCTCCTCGATCTTCGCCATCGGCTCCCTGGCCGGGGCCCTGTGGGCGGCGCGGCGCAAGTCCCCGCGGGTACGCACCCTGGTGGTCGCGTCCTTCTTCCTGGGTGTGTTCACGATCGCCATGGCGCTGATGCCCAGCTACCAGCTGTTCGCGCTCTCCTCGATCCCGGTGGGCTTGTGCGTGCTGACGGTGCTCACCAGCGCCAACCAGACCATCCAGCTGAACACGGAGCCGGCCATGCGCGGGCGCGTCATGAGCATCTACATGATGTTCTTCCTGGGCACTAACCCCATTGGGGCGCCAATCGTGGGCTGGGTGTCGGACCAATGGGGACCGCGCGTAGCCATCCTGGCCGGTGGAATCGCCGCCGTAATCGTGGCGGTGGCCGCCGGCATCTGGGCGCGGCGCCACTGGCACATCGACTTCGCCTACTCCTCCACCCGCCCCTTCCTGACCACCGTCGGCCCGCGTGAACGCGCCGCAGGTAGCGCTCCTGGCGACGGCGTGGCGGGCGCCGCGGAGGCGGACACGCCCGGCGCTCCCACCGCCTCGGAGTAGCTCGCGGGGCCGGATGATCGAACCCGTCATCGGCGTCGGAGCCGGGGACCGATATCCTGTTCACGCACATGCGCATACGCCGCACCCCGGCTACGGTCAGCCGTGCTGCATCGGTCAGTGGTCATCGGAGGAGGCACCAGATGAGCGAGTTAATCGACACTACCGAGATGTACCTCAAGTCCGTGTACGAGCTTGAGGAAGATGGCGTGCTGCCGCTGCGCGCGCGCATCGTTGAGCGCCTAGGCCACTCCGGCCCGACCGTGTCTCAAACGGTCGCCCGCATGGAGCGCAGCGGCCTTATATGGGTTGCCGACGACCGCTCCCTTCAGCTCACCGACGAGGGGCGCCGTCGGGCCACCGAAGTTATTCGCAAGCACCGACTTGCTGAAAGGCTGCTCCTGGACGTGATCGGCTTGGATCGCAGACTCGTTCACGACGAGGCCTGCCGGTGGGAGCATGTGATGAGTGAGCAGGTTGAGGACCGCCTGGCGGCGATCCTGGGTGAGGTCACCTCCGACCCCTTCGGCAACCCGGTTCCCGACCGCGTCCCCACCCACCCCGCCCCCGCAAGTGACGAGATTAGTGCCGAGCGCCTGGTCCGCGACGGGCGCTCAGACGCCGTCGTCTCCCGTGTGGGAGAGCCCATCCAGGCCGACGACGTCGTCATCGCTCAGCTAGAGGATGCCCGCATTGGGGCGGCTATTCCGGTCCGGCTCACCGCCACGGTCGGCGGCATCCGCGTCAGCCGACAGGACGACGACGCCTCTGTACTCCTGCCCAGTGCCCTGGCCAGGCACCTCTTCCTCAAGCGCTGAACCGGCACGATCGGCCCCCGGCAGTGGTGCGGCGGGCCGAGAATGTTGCCCGCGCGACCCCGCCGTGGGAGATTCCACAGCGGGAGCGGCGGAGAAAACTACCCATGGACGGGGGAACTTCATTAACTTAGATGCCGCAGCCGGCACCCCTCGGCTGTGGAGGCGCCCGCGGAGCCCAAGCCTGCCGGCGCGAGCCGCCTCCGCCAACGACTTTTTCCGGCAGGCCCGGGGGAACCACTTCTCCGGCCGTGACGCTCCGGCGGACGCGGCCTCGGGGTGAAGCCCGCAGCACGCGGGCCGGGCGTCTCCCGCCCGAACCCGACAGCTAACCTCGTCGGCTCTGCAGGAGAATTCATTGTCTACAAACGTCAAGGCCCGCCACCGCAAGGCCGCGCGTCCGCTGACGCCCCTGACGGATGCCGCCCCGGTTGCGCGCCGCGGGCTTGCCGTCGCCGCCTCCTCCGGCCTGGCCCTCACCATGATCGCTTCGGGCGCCAACGCGGCCAGCGATGACGCGGATGCCACCGGCTCGGCCGGCGCACTCAGTCAGGCCGGCGTGGCCGCACTGGCCACCGACGCGCGCGAGGTCGTCACCACCAACGCCGCCATTTCGACCGGTTCGGAGACGAACTGGAGCGAGGACGTCGTCGAGGCCGCCACCGTCACCGCCACCGCCCCAGTGGTCGAAGAAGAGCCCGAGGTCGAGGAGGCTGTCGAAGCCGAGGAGACCGCAGAGGTCTCGGATACCGTGGAGGCGAGCGAGACCACCCAGGTGGCCGCCACGACCTCCACCGGCGAGGGCATGGTCGCGCTGGCTATGCAATACGTCGGCACTCCCTACGTATGGGGCGCCTCCGGCCCGTCTTCCTTCGACTGCTCCGGCCTGGTGTCCTATATCTACGCCCAGTACGGCATCAGCATCCCGCACCAGTCCGGCCAGATCCGCGCCATCGGCACGCCGATCTCCGCGGACGAGGCTCGGCCCGGAGACATCCTGTGGTGGTCCGGCCACGTCGGCCTGTACGCGGGCAACGGCATGATGGTGGACGCCACCCCCTCGAAGGGTGTGTCTTACCGGGCCGTCTACTCCGGTGTGACTTACCTGCGCGTCAGCTGACCGCACTCGCCCCGCACCCCAGCCCCGGGGAGCGGGGCGTTTTTGTGTCCGCGTGGCCGGGGACGGGGCGGCAGGCGTGGACACCGCAACCGGCATGTGCGACGTTTCACGGCGGTGTGTGTGATCCCGCCGTGACGCCGGGAGGGGTCTTCGGGTAACGTGTTCACCGTTGCGGGCGCTAGCCGCTCGTGGCGCTGGAAACGAGGCCTAATCCTGCCGCTCGGTTCCGGCAGCCATATCCCACATACCAAGGCAGGAACGGGGGAACCAAAAGCGGCTCCGGCATCGACTGGAGCCTTGGGGTGAAGCCCGCGTGATGCGGGCCGGGCGTCTCCAGTCCGAACCCGACAGCTCACCTCGTCGGCATCTCAGAGGAGAACCACTACATGACAACACGCACCTCGGCTCGGCACCGCAAGGCCGCTCGGCCGTTGACCCCGATGAACTCAGTCGCTCCGGTCGCCCGCCGTGGCTTCGCAGTGGCCGCATCCTCGGGTCTGGCCCTGGGCATGATCGCTTCCGGTGCCTCTGCCGCGAACACCAACGAGGCCGCGCAGTCCGCCGGCTCACTTGAGACTCAGGGCGTGGGTGCGCTCGCCGCCGAGGCGCGCACTGCCGTCTCCACCAACGAGGCCGTGCAGGTCGCCGACTCCGTCTCCGTCCCCAGCGACGTCGAGACCGTGGACACCCCGACCGCCGAGGCCCCGGTCATTGAGGTCGAGGAGGAGCCCGAGGTCGAGGCGACCGAGGAGACCGAGGTCGCCGCCGACGTCGCTGCCACGGATGCGACCGCCGCCGACGCGGCGGGCACTACCGAGGCCACCGCCGACGCCACCCAGGCCGCGGCTACCGCCGCGCCCGCCAACGCGTCCGGTTCCTCCGTCGTCTCGATCGCCATGCAGTACACCGGCATGGCCTACGTCTACGGCTCCAATAACCCGGCCAACGGCGGTTTCGACTGCTCCGGGCTGGTCCAGTACGTCTACGGCCAGGTCGGCATCTCCCTGCCGCGCACCTCGTACGCCCAGGGCGCCTCCGGCACGATCGTGTCCGCGGCTGCGGCCCAGCCGGGCGATATCGTCTACTACGGCGGCCACGTCGGGATTTACGCGGGTGGCGGCATGATGATTGACGCCGGTAACCCGAGTGTCGGCGTGTCCTACCGCGCCGTGTACGGCTCCCCGCAGTATGTGCGCGTGGGCTGAACCGTACGCTTAACTGCTTCCTGACGTGGGGGCGGTCGGCCGTGTGGCCGGCCGCCCCCACGTGCTATCTTCAAAACGTGTTTTGGAACACGCCCGCCTGCAGGGCACAATGAGTCGGGTCGAGTACCCGATGCTCGAAGAAAGGGACACAACCCATGGCTGAAGACAAGGTCGTCCTCGTCGGAGTTGACGGCTCACCCGAATCCCTGGAGGCGGTTGACTGGGCGGTTGACCGTGCGGCTTGCAGCGGCTGGCGCGTGCACATCCTGTGCGCCTACTCCTTGCCTTCCTTCACCACCGCCTCGCTCGACGGCGGCTACGCCGCTCTGGATGACTCGGCCGTGCGCTCCGGCGCCGAAGCGGTCGTCAACGAGGCGGTCGCCCGCGCCCAGGGGCGGGGCGTAACCGTGACCAGCTCCCTGGAGACCGGAGATCCAGCCGGCGTGCTGGTTGACCTGTCCGAGGACGCCTCCCTCGCCGTGGTGGGCACTCGCGGCGGTGGAGGCTTCGCCGACCGGCTGCTCGGAACCGTGTCCTCGGCCCTACCGGCGCACAGCCACTGCCCCGCCGTCGTGGTTCCGCGCCACACGGAGGGCTCTGCCTTCACCCCCGTGCGCCGCATTGTCGTCGGCGTCGACGGCTCCGATTCGGCGCGCAAGGCCCTGAGGTGGGCGGTGCGCGAGGCCGAGGCCTGGGGCGCTGAGCTGACCGCGATCGCAGCCGTCCCCATGGCCTCTGGCGCGGGGGCGCTCGCCTGGCTGCCCGCCGCCGTTGATCGCGAGCAGGTTCTCACCGACGTGCGCTCGGGCCTGGACCGGGCCATCGCCGAGGCCACCGAGGGCCACCCCGACGTCGTGGTGCGCCGCCACGCCCTGGACGGCAACGCCGCCGAACTGATGTCCGAGTTCTCCACCGCGGTCGACCTAGTGGTGGTCGGCTCTCGCGGTCGCGGCGGCTTCTCCGGACTGCTGCTGGGCTCGGTCAGCCAGGGTGTTCTCTCACACGCTTCCTGCCCCGTCATGGTGGTTCCCGCTCGCACGCGAGAAGAGGACGTACGCGTGGGCCGCACTCAGACCACCCCCTGGTCGCGCGCCTGACGGAGACGATGCCGGTCGCGCACGCGGTCGGCACCACTCGAACCGGCGACGGAATTGGGGACGGGTTGCGATCGGGTAGGATCGCAGCCGTCCTCAGCCGGCCCTCGTAGCTCAGGGGATAGAGCACCGCTCTCCTAAAGCGGGTGTCGCGCGTTCGAATCGCGCCGGGGGCACCAGCCGCCTTCCCGCACAACCACGCGGAAACCGGGCCATCAGCGCGAACGCGGTGCTTTAGGCCGGAGTGCCGTGGAGACGCCGGGTTTCGGGGTTTTTCGGTGCGGGCGTGCCGCTGTAGACCGGCGTGCTGTGAGGCTGCCCGCCGCCGGACTGCACTGTTCGGACCGCTTTCCTCTGTGTGGACCGTCAGCCTCCATTTGGACCGCCGTAGTGCGCCACTGGGGCGGTCCAAATCGGCTTTTCCGGTTTGGGGGTGTGGTGGTTGTGGCGGGCTGCGGCAGAACTGTCACCGATGTCCTGAGCCATAACACGGGGTGGGGTGTGTGGTGTGCCGGTTGGGCGTTAACGACGCTACTTAACGTTCTGCTGTACACCTGCAGTTCCTTCAGCAGACGGTTAACCGGCGTTGTTAACCCCGAAGCGGCGTAGCAGACCGGGAAGTGGCGTAGCAGACGGTCCCGCTTCCAGGCGAGCCTGTCAATGGATTTGTGGGTGTGGCCGGGTCGCGTGGCGGGCGTGGGGCGAAATGAAGGCGGCCGGTCCGACGACGTCCTCGGCGACCCGAACACGACCTCACGCACCCGAATACGACCTCCGGTCCCGGACAACGACCACCCACACGCAGCTCCGGCCCGAACCACCACATCCACAAACACGAAGAGCCCATTAGGTAGGCAGGTTCTCGCCGTGCCGGTGTGGCTCCGTCGGGACATCGCCGCAGATTCCCGCGCTATCGGTGAGTCGGCGCCGCCCGCCGCGGCCGGGCGGATATCGTGAGGAAATATGACGCCTCCACTGTTCTCTCTGGGCCGCAACCGGCACGACGCCGGGGCGCAGACGCGCGACCCCGAGGACGTCGACCTGCCCGCGGACCCCGCCGCGGCCACGCAGTCCGGTGGCACCCCGGTGTCAGACGCCGAGCGTCGGGCCCGTATTGACGAGGCCCTCGACGACTGGCGCCAGGAACTGGCCGACCTCGGCGGCACCTCCAGCCTCGACGCCTTCTCCGACCACGACGGCATTGTCGACCTGACCGCCGCCCACCCCTCGGGCCTCGCTCAGCTGTACGCAGGCCGCCCGACCCACCTGGGCAGCCTCGTGCGCGAGCGCGTCGCACTCGGCATCGCCCGGCAGTCCCTGCATGAACTCGCCAGCCGCACCGACCAGCTCTCCCGTCGGTTCGGCGTGGCTCCCGTGTACCTGGCCATTGGCGTGGCCGGCTGGACCGAGCCGGTACCCACAGCGGATGACGACGATGCCTTCCCCACGCCCAGCCCGGCAGACGATGCTGCCGCAGCCGGCCCCGCCGCCGCACGAGCCGCCGCGAACGCCGAGGCTGACGCCTCCGACGATGGCAGCGCCGATCCGGAGGCTCCCGAAGCGGCGCCCTCTGCCACGCCTGCCGCCGACGTGACCGACACCGACGCGCCCTCCGCCCGGCCGGTCGCCGTGCGCACCGTCAGCGCTCCCGTGCTTCTGCGGCCGATGCGGCTGTCCAGCGCCGGCGCGGATGCCGCCCTCACCCTGGATACGTCGATCGAGGTCAACCCGGTCCTGACTCGGGCGCTGCGCCGCCATGGCTGCACGGTGGACGTCGACGTCGTCGCCCGCGCCACCCTGGCCGACGACGGCTTCACCCCGCGCGACGCGCTCAGCGGCATCGGCTCGCTCGGACGCGAGTTCCTGCCCGGCTTCGAGATCCACGAGCGGCTCGTCGTCGGTGCCTTCGTCCACCCCGGGCAGGCGCTCCTCGAGGACTTCGACGCCACCGTCGACCGCGCCCGCACTTCTGCACTCGTGGCCGCGCTCGCCGGCGACGCCGAGGCCCGGGCCGCCCTGGATGTGGCCCTGCCTGAGCCCAACCCCACCGATCGGGCCCCCGAAGATGAGCGGGGCGTGGGCGACCTGGATCCGGCTCAACTCGACGCTGTCGAGGCGGTGGGCTCCGGCGCCTCCCTGCTGCTGGATGCGCCCCCCGGCTCCGACGTGGCCGCCGTCCTCGCCGCCATCATGGCCGACGCCGCGGCTCTGGGCCGCACCGTGCTGCACGTGCCCGCCACCAGTGCTGACGGGCACGCCGTGGCCGCCGCCCTGCGCGAA
This sequence comes from Actinomyces sp. Z5, assembly GCF_003287795.1. NCBI lineage: Bacteria > Bacillati > Actinomycetota > Actinomycetes > Actinomycetales > Actinomycetaceae > Actinomyces > Actinomyces sp. Z5. The sequence continues at coordinate 10,037 of NZ_QMIN01000049.1, read as the reverse complement.
CTCGGCCTGGGTTCCGTCGTGATCGACCTCACCGAGGACCCCGCCTGGCGGCGTCATGCGGCCGAGGAAATCAAGACCGCCATGGGCGTCAACGTTCCCGACCTGGATGTGACCGCCATTGTCGGCATGCGCAACCGTCTGACCTCCGTGCGCGAGAAGCTCTCCCGCTACGTGGCCGCCCTGCACAAGCCGCGCGAACCGTGGGGTGCCTCCGCCTACGACGCGCTGCAGCAGCTCGCCGAACTCACCTCCGGCCGCGCCCGCACCAACGCCCGCGTCACCCCCGGACACCTGGAGCGCCTGAACGCCGACGGACGCCGGCGCGCGTCCGAACTGCTGCACCGAGCCCACGCGCTCGGCCTGTTCACCTCCGCCCTGGCGGATTCGGCCTGGAACGGTATGGCCGTGGCCGACGTCGACGAGGCCACCGACGCGCTGGCCCGACTGACCCGGCTCGCCGACGAGCTGCTGCCCGCCGTCGGTGAGCATATTGAGGCGGTGCACACCTCCACCGGCATCACCCGCGCCGAAACGCTCGGCCAGTGGTGTGAGCAGCTGGAAATGCTCGACGGCGTGCGCGACTCCCTGGACGTCTTCTTGCCCGAGGTCTTCGAACGCTCTGCGGCCGACATGGTCATTGCCACCGCCTCGAAGCACTGGCGCCAGGAGCACAGCGTGGAGATGGGCTTTGCCGCCCGGCGCCGGTTCGTCAAGCAGGCCCGGGACCTGGTGCGCCCCGGCCGGGAAGTGGCCGACCTGCATGGGGAGCTGGCCAAGGTGCAGCAGCGCCGCGAGGTGTGGCGCCGCTACGACCCCGAGGGCGGCTGGCCGCACCTGCCACAGGGATTGGACCAGATGCAGCGTGTGGCCGAACGCGCCCGCGACGCCGTGACCGCGCTGCAGCCGATTATCGGCGCGGACATGGTCCTGATGGACCTGCCGTTGACCGAGTTGGAGCAGCGCGCCCGCGTGCTGGCTGCCGACGACGTCACCGTCCACAAGCTCCCGGAGATCAACCGCGTGGTCACCGCCCTCAGCGACCTGGGCCTGACCCCGCTGCTGGACGACCTGGCGGCACGTGATGTGGAACCGGCACAGATCGATGACGAGCTCACCTACTGCTGGTGGTACTCCCTGCTCGGGCAGATCATGCAAGACGACCCCGACCTGGGCGGACTGGACGCGGACGCCCTCAACGACCTCGCCGTATCCCTGCGCGAGCTGGACGCCTCTCAGGCCGACTCTCTGGCCGGCCCCGTCGCCCAGGCCTGCACCCGCCGCGTCCGCGAGACCGTCGACGCCGACAAGGACGCCGCCCGTAGCCTGTACCGCGCCCTCTCGCTGGAGGAGGGGGTGCCACTGCGCGACATCATTGCCGCCCACCCGCTGGCCCTGGTCGCCAAGCCCGTGTGGATCATTCCGCCCACGCTGGTGCCGCAGGTGTTCACCGCCGACGCCGTGGTGGACCTGGCGATCCTGGACGCCTCCGCCCACGTGCCGGTGTCCCGGGTCATGCCCGCCTTCGTGCGCGCCGAGCAGGTGCTCGTCGTCGGTGATCCCCGCCGCTCAACCTCCGGGCTGGCCTCCGAACTCGGCCCGCTGCTGCCGCGGGTGACGCTGCCGACCGGCCGCAACACCCTGGATGCGGAGATTGCCGGCTTCCTCGCCGCCAACGGCTACGACGACGTCGTTGAGGCGATCCCGGCGCCGCCGGGCCGCTCCCGCCTGTCTCTTTCCCTGGTTGACGGCCGGGGCATGCCCGCTCCGGGGCACACCGCCGTTGAGTCGGTTCCCGCGGAGGTCAACCGGGTGGTCGACCTGATCATCGACCACGCCCTGACCCACCCCGAGCAGTCCCTCGGCGTCATCGCGCTCAACGCCCGACACGCCGAGGAGATCCGCCGCGCCACGACCGCCGCCGTTGCCGGCTCACCGGCCCTGGCCGACTACTTCGAGACGGGCGTATCCGAGCCCTTCGTCGTCGTGGACCTGGGGGAGGCGCGCTCGCTGCGCCGTGACCACATCATCGTCTCCGTCGGCTACGCCAAGACTCCGCACGGGCGCACGATCCACAACTTCGGGGAGGTCAGCGACCTCGGCGGCATGCTCGGCCTAGTGGACGCGCTGTGCGCCTCGCGCGGCAGCACCCAAATCGTGTCCTGCCTGGGACCCGACGACATCGACGCCGAGCGCCTGCACGCTCCCGGTGCCCGACTGCTGCGCGAGGTGCTGGTGCATGCCGCCGACTCCGGTGCGCAGTACCCGCAGCAGGAGGAGGTAGCCCCCGAGCGGCTGCTCGTCGAGCTGGCCGAGCACCTGTGGCGCAAGGGGCTGGTGGTGGTGCCCCGCTACGGCATTGAAGGCGGGGTGCGCATCCCGCTGGCCATCGGCCACCCGGACCTGCCGGGCGAACTGCTGGTCGCCGTGCTTACCGACGACGAGCAGTACGTGGCGGAGCGGAGCCTGCGTCGGCGTGACCGGCACTGGGTGGAGCGGCTCCAGCAGCGCGGCTGGCGCGTGCACATGGCCTACTCGGCGGGCGTGTTCGTCGACGTGGAGGGGGAGGCGAGCAAGATCGAGGCGCAAGTGCTGGCGGTGCTCGCCTCCCGCACCGAGGTCGCGACGGCCACCCCCCTGCCGCAGCACATGGAGGACGCCGAACCCCATCCCGTCGAACCGGCGGAGTCAAGCGCGACCGGGCAGTCGGGGAAGACGGCATCCCCGCACCAGACCCAGCTTGACGCGCCCGTGCGCGGCGAACGCCCGCCGATCGCGCAGGGGCTGCCGCTACAGGCCTACTCCGACGACCAGCTCGACGAGCTCGTCGCCTGGATCCGCTCCGACGGCGTGCAGCGCAGCGAGGCCGAGGAGGTCGAGCAGCTGCGCGACGCGCTGGCCCTGACCCGTCACGGGGCCGGGATCGACGCCGTGCTGGCCAACGCCGTGCTCCGGAGCCGCTGAACGATGGGCGACTTGCACACACACGACGCGGATGAGGCGCCCGACGTGACGGGGGCCGGTATCAGGCGTGGTAGGCGTCGCGTCGTCGCGCTGTCCCCACAGGACGCGGTCCGCGTGGCCCGGGGCGAGGCACCGCAGGCGCAGGCGGAGGCGGAGCGTCGACGCGGCACGGACGCGCTCACCGACGCGCGTTCTCGCGAGGGCGGGCTCAATGGCCGTGAGGGCTCCGACCGCGCCAATGACGCCCGGCTGCTGCGCGAAGTGCCACCCCACTGGGGCTGAGCCGCCCGCAGCGGCGAAGGCCGCGCGTGGACAAAACGAAGTGGCGCCCGCCGTAAGACGGACGCCACTTCATTTCTCCTGGCTCCGACCGTCGGCGTCACGGCCGACCGGTGGGAGCCAGTGATCGGCTCAGCCCTGCTGCTTGAGCAGGTCGCGGATCTCGGTCAGCAGCTCGACGTCGGTGGGCTCGGCGGCCTCCTCCTCTTCCTTCTTCAGGCGCGCGGTGAGCTTGTTCATCGGCGCGACGACGCAGAAGTAGACGGCGGCGGCGACGAGCAGGAAGTTGACTAGCGCGGTGATGATCGTGCCCGGCTGGATCGGGTCGGAGCCGTTGATGGAGAACTGCAACACGGAGTTGAAGTTCGGCTGCTTCACCAGGGCGCCGATGATGCCCATGATGACGTCGGTGATGGCCTGAACGATGGGGGCGAAGGCGCCACCGATGATGACGGCGACGGCCAGTTCCAGGACGTTGCCCTGGGCGATGAACTCCTTGAATCCCTTGAGCATGTGGTGCCTTTCGGTGTGGAGCGAGGGCGCAGGTGTGCCACTCGCGGAAGTCACGGTGCGGGAGCGACTCGGCAGCCCGGGGACGGGCCGCGGCCGCATGGCAAGAGGCGGGCGACGTCATGGGCTCAGCACAATGCCGAGCGCACCATTCGTGGCCGCGCCTACGATTAGGTTAGCGTCCACCGCCGGGACAGCAAGCGTAACGAGTGTGACCTTCGTCTGTGCGGTCCACCGGTCGGTATCGCCCTCCTGCTGCGTGAGCACCACCCGCGCGCCCGCACACACGACGGCGGAGGAGTTGCCCGCGTCTCCGACGGCCGCCGCGGCGCTGCGCTCGGCCACCACATCTACCCGCGCTCCGGGCTCCGCCAACTCCGCTCCAACATCGATGGGCACCTGCACCAGCCGCTCCGACGGCGTCAGGGTGGTGGCCAGGGCCGCACTCGTCATGGACGTGGTCAGCACCGTGCCCTCCTCCAGGGCGATCGCGGCGCGACTGCCCACCACGTCCGTGTCGGCCAGGCCGGTCTCGGGCAGGGCGGACTGCGCCACCGCCCGCATCTCAATGTCCGCCTCGGTCAGCACGGCACCGGCGTTGACGTGGCGGGCCGCTACAAGCACCTCCTGCAGACCCTCCGGTGCCGGGCGGAGCACGCCGAGCGCCGCCATCACGGCGGCGGCCAGACAGACGGCGACCACCAGGTGGCGTTGCCGCCACAGCAGCAGGGACGGGCGCGTCGGGCGGCGCCCGTCGGGTTGCGGGGAGTGGTTGGAACGAGGCGTGCGGTCGGGGCGACGGCGAGGGCGAGACATGGACTCAAAGTGGCACAGCCCGCTCACGCGCGTGCCGGCCCTGTGAATGGAACGGGCGTGGGGTGTCGCCAACCGCCCCTGTGGACTGCGGTGACGGCGCGGCCGCGGCGAGGGGTGCCGACGGCGGTCAGTCCTGGTCGGTGGGGGTGCCGGCGAAGGCCGAGCCCTCCAGCAGGAACCACTCGTCGGGAGTGATGACGACGTCGACGGGCGCATCGTGCGCCTGGGCTGGCAACGGACCGGCCACCAGCTCGTCGTCGTGCACCACCGCGAACACCGGCACGCCGGCGCGGCGCAATGGCAGCACCCGGTCGTACCAGCCGCCGCCCTGGCCCAGTCGCCGGCCCGAGCGGTCGACGGCGAGTGCCGGCACGATCACGGCCTCGGCGTCGGCAATGGCGGCGGCGGGCAGCACCTCACCGCTCGGCTCCGGCGGGCGGCCGGGGGAGCGCTCCGCCAGGTCGGCGACCCCGTGGAAGTAGCCCCAGGAGCGCGCCAGGTGCGGGCCGAGCACGGGCAACAGCACGCGCGTGCCGGATTCTTCAAGTTGTTGCAGTAGCAGTCGGGTGCACGGCTCGTGGCCCACGGACACGTAGGCGGCCACCGTGTCCATGCCGGAGATGGCCTGGAGGATATGGGCGGTGAGCCGCTCACAGGTGTCGTTGTGACCGTGCTCGGGGTGGCGGTGGCGGGCGGCGCGGTGCTCACGCAGAACACGGCGCAGTTGCTCCTTGGCGTCGTCGGCCGCCAGTGAACTGGTGTCTGGCAGGACGCGTGCCCGAGTGCTCATGACTGCATTATCGCAGGTGGTCCGCAACCCGGTTTGCTGCCGGGCCGTCCGACGCGGCCAGGTAGCCTGGTGCGCGGTACGCCCGGGAACCCGGCCGGGCAGGAGGAGGACGAAGCCCACATGCGCACTGTTGCTGAGCACCTGGCGGCCTGCCTGGAGATCGCCCGGGCCGCGGCCCCCCTGGACGTGGTGCTGCTGGACGCGGTCGGCTGCGTACTGGCCGAGGACGTCGTCGCCGACCTTGACCTGCCCGCGGTAGACCTGGCCGGACTGGACGGCTATGCGGTCGCCGCCGCCGACGTCGCCGATGCCGCGGCCGGAAGCCCCGTCACCCTGGAGGTGATGGATGCCGTGCGCGCCGGCGACATGCGCCCCACCCGCCTGGTGCCGGGCGCGGCCATCCTCATCGACTCCGGCGCCCCGCTACCACTGGGTGCCGACGCCGTGGTGCCGTGGACGGACACGGACCGCGGTGAATCCCGCGTGCAGGTGCGGGCGATGGTGACCGCCGGAGAGAACGTGCGCCGTCGGGCCGAGGACGTGCAGGCGGGCACCACCGTGCTGCCGCAGGGCTCGCGCATTTCGGCGCGTCAGATCGCGCTGCTGGCCGGTATCGGCCGCCACCGGGTCAAGGTGCATCCGGCGCCGCGCGTGGTCATCATCTCCGTCGGTGACGAACTCGTTGAGCCCGACGGCTCCCGCGAGGCCGGCGACGTTTTCGACGCCAACGGCCACGCCCTGGCGTGCGCCGTCACAGATGCCGGCGGCCAGGCCTTCCGGGTGGCGGCGGTGCCCGACGAACTGGGGGCGCTGGCGGAGACCATCGAGGACCAGTTGGTGCGCGCCGACGTGCTCATCACCACCGGCGGCCTGAGTGTGGGCCAGGGCGACACGGTCAAGGACGTGTTGACACCCCTGGGTACGGTGCGCTTCGACTCCGTGGCCATGTCGCCGGGACGCCAGCTGGGCGTGGGCACGATCGAGGGCACACCGATCTTCTGCCTGCCCGGGGACCCCGTGAGCGCGCAGATCGCCTTCGAGACCTTCATTCGCCCGGTGCTGCGGCAGATCGCCGGCTGGCAGGACCTGCATCGCGCCTCGGTGCCGGCGACGCTCGCTTCCGGCTGGCACTCGCCGGCCCGCAAGCGGCAGTTCGTGCCCGTACACCTGAGCGGTTCGCCGGCGCGCGGCTACACCGCCGAGCCGACGGGGCGGCCGGGCACCACGCGTCTACTGGCGCTGGCCCAGGCCAACGCGATCGCCGTCGTCCCCGAAGACACGCAGACCATCGTCGCCGGCGACACGCTGTACTGCCTGCTGCTCGATGCCTGACCTCCGCTTACCGACGGCGATTGGACACCTCGGCGATCTGTTACACCCGGGCGGGAACCGCTTCCCCTGGCCGGAGGTCCTGACCGAGTCGGGGGTGAGTGCGCGCGGCCTGGCGCGCGGGCCGCGCACCGTGACGCTGCGCCCCATCCGCGTAGGCGACGAGTCGGCCTGGCGACGGCTGCGCCTGGCCGACGACGCCCGACTGAGCCCCTGGGAGGCGACGCTGCCGCCGGACAGCCCCGACGCCCTCGGCAGTTTCCGCGACTATGTGCGCGCCCAGAATCGACTTGCACGCCGTGGCGAGGCCATGCCCTTCGTGCTGGAGGTGGACGGCGTGTTCGCGGGGCAGGTGTCGGTTTCCTCCATCCGCTGGGGGGCGCTGGAGTGCGCGAGCGTGGGCTACTGGATCGGCGCCCCATGGGAGGGACGCGGAGTAATGACCCTGGCGGTGGCGATGGTGCTGGACCACCTCCTTGGCGCCCGGGTCGGTCTGCACCGGGTGGAGATCGACGTGCGCCCGAGCAATGCGCGCAGCCTGGCCGTGTGCCGGCGCCTCGGACTGCACTCCGAGGGGGTGCGGCGGGGGCTGATGCACATTAACGGGCAGTGGGCGGATCATGTCACCTTCGCCGTCGTCGCAGAGGACGCCCCGGCAGGCGGATTCGTGGGGCGGCTGAGGCAAGTGTGAAAGCTGTTGCACGGGTGGCGCGGGCCGGGGATTCGGAACGGAATTGCTAATGGAATCGCGGCCACAACCGGCGCCAACACGCCGCGGTCGTGCCCGAATTCCGCCGCCCGTGCCCTCTACGGTTAAGCCGTGGGAATCGAAACGTGGGCGCTGCTTGCACTCGTCGCGGTTCTCGCCGTGTACCTACTGCCATTCCTGGTCGGGCGCCGCGAGGCGATGAGTATGGCCAATGCGGAGGACCGCTACTCCTCGGGGCTGCGGCTTCTGGCCACGGGGAGCGCAGCCGTCTCCGGGGAGGGCTGCGGTGGTGGGCACGCCATGATCTTTCGACGCCGACCGGAGGTGAGGGCGATGAACAGGCCCGAAGTCAGGAATGTGCGGGCGCTGCGCAAGGAGCGTGAGCTCGTGCGCCTGCGCCAGGCGCATGAGCGCGCTCGTGAGCGCCGCCGGGTGGCCGCCTCCCACCGCGCCACGGTCGCACTGATCCTGCTCGGCGTCACGGCGGGCACAGTCGTGGTTGCCGCGGTTTCTGTGATGCCGTGGTGGGTGGTTGCCATTCCCGGTGCGCTGCTCGGGGGATCCGCGCTCGCGGGACGACGGGCGGCGCGCGCCTCGGCGGCCTCCGACCGGCGTGAGCGTCGTCGTATTGCCGCACTCGAACGGGAACTGACGGCGCTGACCGGCAGCTCCGCCGCGAGCCGGTTGCTTGCGGACGCGTCTGTTAAGGCGGATGAGCAGGCTCAGCCGCGGCATGACGCCGAGGCCCCGGCCCAAGAGACGGCTGCACAGGCGACAGACGCGCAGGAGACCGCTGCGCAGGAGACGGAAGCCGCGGCGGTGGCATCCGACGCCGTCGAACGCGACGAGCCGACCGTGGCGGCCGGTGTCCAGGAGGGATCGGAGCCGGGCGATAAGGCGACTCCGGCGGAGGCTTCCACCGAGGAGCCCACCGCGCCCCCGGAGGTCGTCGATGCTGAAACGCGCGGCGACCAGCGCGAGGCGAAGGCTCCGGCGACGCCGCCGCAGGGCTGGCACCCGGTCAGCGTTCCGGCGCCGACCTACACGCTGGCCGCCCGCGCTCCGCGTCGTAGCTATGAGCCGCCCGCGGAGGAACCCTTCGACTCTGCGCCGGTTCCCGAGCGTCCGCGCAGCGCGCACGCCTACCCCATCGCCGATCCCGAGGTGGGGGCGGATGAGCCGGTATTCCACCCCATCGACCTGGAGGCGGTGCTGAAACGGCGTCGCGCCGGTGCCTGAAACGCGGCCGGGGCGGCAACGGTTTCCGGTGCCGGCTGTCGGTGGCGTGAGTCACGGCGCTCCGACTTGCGGGCCGCCGCGGCTGCGGTGCTACCATCTACCGTGCTCAGGGGCTATGGCGCAGTTGGTAGCGCGTCTCGTTCGCAATGAGAAGGTCGGGGGTTCGAATCCCCCTAGCTCCACCGCTGAAGTGGAATTGATCGTCCCGCCCGGTTGACCGGGTGGGACGATTCGTTGTTTCAGGCGCCGGATGGACCGCTTGGCTGTGCCTGCCGTCCGTTCAGTCAATGAACAACGCTGCGGGTTATAGGCGCGAACGTGTTGCTTTAGACCGGCGTGTCGGGGTGTTCTAGCTGGTTCGGCCGGCCCAGCCTTTGCGTTTCCAGAGGCCTTCTTCGGGGTTGTCGGCGCGAACGTGTGTGTGGTTCGGGCGCCCCCGGGCTCACTAGGTCCTGTTGTGTAAGTGCTTGGGTGGCGATGCGCGGTTGGGTGTCTGTGTGCGTGGCCGTCGAACCTGTCAGTTGGACCC
>NZ_QMIN01000049.1:0-479 GCF_003287795.1 Actinomyces sp. Z5 | reverse complement strand
CATCTACCCCCGAAAGTCAACCACCGCCCCGGGTTAACCTCCCAGGCCATAATCACCCCGACTTCCCCGCACCATACCAGCCGAAACCCCGATCTAAAACACCAAGTTCACGCCGATAACTCCCTCCTTCCTGGCTCCTACCTCCTCGGCCAAGGACATGGCTTGTTCCGAGAGGAGGTGCCGAAGAAGGCATGCCCAGCATAGCGGCGGCCTCTGACACATTTCGGTGCTCGTGGACGAGGCGGCGGAAATGCGCAAGCACTGCATTACCGCATGGGCTCTTGTGGGTGTCGACCACGCTTGTCGCTGATTTTGATATTCCGCCCTGTCCGTATCGGCAGGGATGACGGTTCGTACCTTCTGGTCGGCGAATCGTACTTTCTTATGACGGTTCGTGGGGTAGGTGTACGAACCGTCGTTGTGATGTCTCAGGACATCGGTGACAGTTTTGTGTCAGGACATCGGTGACACTTGGTGTG
>NZ_QMIN01000048.1:0-20601 GCF_003287795.1 Actinomyces sp. Z5 | reverse complement strand
TGACACAAAACTGTCACCGATGTCCTGAGACATCACACCCACGAACCGTCGCCGGATGTGCCGAACCGTCGACCAGAACGTACGAACCGTCGCTGGATGTGCCGAACCGTCGACCCGAGCGTACGAACCGTCAGGCGAAGGCGCGAACTCTCACGCAAGCACCCGAACCGTCACGCACGATCCGCCGCTGTCCGCCGTGATCCACCGCTATCCGCCGTGATCCGCCGCTGTCCGCCGTGATCCACCGCTATCCGCCGAGATTCACGGTGAACTATCCCATCCCCGCTCATCACACCCGCCGAAGCACACACACAAACCACCACCCAGACACCCCACCCATAAACACGAAAAGCCACAAAACCGGTGGCGGGGTGGACCGAGAAGTATCGGAACGCCCCGCCACCGGAATCCGGGTCACCTAGTTCAGTTACCCCTACGACTCAGTGCACGCTGCAGGAGCACGAAGGCGAGCAGGAAGACACCAATGAATACCTTCGTCCACCACGAGTCGAGTCCCTCGCGGGCGATCAGAACCTGGAGTAGGCCATAGACCATAACGCCCACGACGCTACCCCAGACGTATCCGCGCCCGCCGGTCAGCAAGGTGCCGCCGATGGCCACCGGAGCGATCGCATCCAGCTCCATGCCCACACCGGTGAGGTTATAGCCCGATTTGGTGTACATGGCGAAGAGGATGCCGGCGATGCCCGCGCACGTCCCCGAAAACATGTAGAGCAGGATCTTCGTGCGGCCTACCGCGAGTCCCATGAGATTCGCCGCCGCACCATCATCGCCGGACCCGATGCCGTACACGGTACGACCAAAACGCGTGTAGTGCAGCAGATAGAAACCGATCAGCACCACCACGAATGCAATAATCATCGGAAGCGTAATCTTCCACGAATCGCGACCCTCACCGAATTTAATCGCCCAGGAGGCCAAGGCCGAGAAGCCCTCGTCATTAATGGCCAGCGACTGAGCGGACACCAGGTTGGCGACGCCACGGACGAGGAACATCACCGCTAGCGAAGCGATGAATGGTTGAAAGTCGAAGTACCTCACCAATACCCCAATCAGCAGGCCCGAGCAGGTGCCGATGAGCACCGCGGCGACCAGCACGATCGGCAGCGGCACCCCCGCCGGCAACAGCTTCGCTATCACCAGGCCTACGAGGGCCACGACCGCGCCCACAGAAAGATCGATACCACCGGTGAGGATGCAGACCGTCATGCCGACGGCCAGAACGAGAATGAAGGAGTTGTCAGCGAAGAGATTCGAGAACAGCTTCATCGAGACGAACGGACGACTACCCGAGTACCGGACCTGGCCGATCGCGAGCATGATCAGCAGCGTCAGTATTGTGGAGCCTACCGGCAAATACTTCGGATCGAATACACGAGCAAGGAGGCCATTGCGAGCGGCCTTCCCGGCGCCCCGCCCAGCGTTGTCTCGCTTCCTTTTGTTCACGGTGGACATGGCTACGTCACTCATGCCGCTACCTCCCTAACCGAGTCTTCAACGGCCCCGCCGACCCGCTTGTGGCGTTGGGCCCAGTCGCGGAACTGCGGTGCCTGCGCGACCACAACCACGATGACGACAATTGCCTTGAACAACGGAGTCGCGGTCGCAGGGATGTGAAAGATGATGACGGCGCGCTCGATAGTGGTCAGCACCAGAGCGCCGACTACCGTGCCGCCGAGATAGAACTTGCCGCCGCTCATCTTTGTGCCGCCTATGACGACACAGAGGATCGCGTCCATCTCCTTCATGAGGCCGATATTATTAGCGTCCGCGGCCATGGTCGGGGCACCGTAGATGAGCCCCGCCAAGCCCGCCAGCAGGCCACACAGAATGTATACGAGCCACATAATCCGGCGCGATTGCACACCCGATATACGCGACGCCTCCGCGTTGATGCCGATCGACTCCACCAACATGCCCAGAGCCGTCTTGCGCACGAACAATACCAGCAGGATGAACACCAGCGCACCGATGACTACCGGGGTCGGCAGACCGAGGGTGAATCCGGAACCGATCGACTTGAACGGCGCCGAAGTCACCGTTGTGATCTGTGCCCGCGTGATAAGCATTGCTATACCCCGGCCCGCAACCATGAGGATCATCGTGGCGATGAATGGCTGTATATCCAACACGGAGACCAGGAAGCCGTTAAACACGCCTACCGCCAACCCGACCGCCAGGCCCAGCCCGATCGCAGTAACGACAGTCCCCGGCGCTGCAGCATCATTGGCGTTATCAAGGAACGTCAACGACACCGCCAGTGAAATAGCCATAACGGCACCCACTGAAAGATCGATGCCTGCAGTAGCGATGACCAGGCACATCCCCAGTCCGAGGAGCATGGGAGTGACGGCCGCGCGCAGAATATCTATTAGCTGTCCGAACAGGTGCCCATCTTGGAGGGAAATGCTCAGGAAGCCCGGGCTCATCACCTGGCACGCCGCCAGGAGAAGCAAAAGTGCGAGCACCGGCCCAAACAGGTTGTGGGAGGTGATACGCCGTAAGGCGGATGTCCGTTCGACTCGCTCGCGATCCGCGTAGTCGCCAGGCGCTCGGACGGCGGAACCTCGCTTGATATCCGCGGGCGCCCGATTATCCGTACCTTCGTTCGACCGTGCATCACTCATCGGCCTCACCCTTCTCAGCAGCAATAGTCGACATGACAGTGCCGGCCGTAACCCCCGGCCCGTTGACCATTTCGCCCACCTTACTGCGGTCTCGCATAATCATGATCCGGTGAGAGAGGCGTAAGACCTCTTCCAACTCGGAGGAGATGAAGATGACGCTCATACCCTGCCCAGCGAGCTCAGCTACGAGACGTTGAATCTCGGCCTTCGTTCCAACATCGATGCCGCGGGTCGGCTCATCAAGAATCAGCAGCGCGGGGGCGGTGGCCAGCCACCTGGCCAACAGCACCTTCTGCTGATTCCCACCAGACAGGTTCTTGATCAACATCCCGGGATTGCGGGGATGAATGTCAAGCGCCTCCATGTACTTATCGACAATCCCGTCCAGTTCCTTGCGCGGCAGAGGCCGCCATGCGCCGCGCGACGCCTGGACGGCCAACGCGATGTTCTCGCGGACGGTTAGGTCGCCGATAATGCCTTCCTTCTTTCGATCCTCGGTGGAGTATGCGACCCCCTGTTTCAACGCGGCCAGCGGGCTGGCGAGGCGTACGCTGGAGCCTTTGATCTTCAGTTCGCCGGTGTCAATCTTGTCTATCCCCGCCAGTAGGCGAGACGCCTCGGTGCGACCGGACCCCAACAAGCCCGCGATGCCGACGATTTCTCCCCGGTACACATCAAGATCGTATGCCGCGACATTCCCCTTGCTGGAGACCCCGAGCGCGCTGAGCACCGGAGCGTCCTCACGCTTGACCGCCGCCTCATGGGTTCCGCCGCCGATTGCGTCGAGTTCAGCGGCGTCCTTGCCGATCATCTGGGAGATGAGTTCGGAGCGCGACAGCTCACCCGTGGGAGTCTCGCCGACCAGTTTGCCGTTGCGAAGCACTGTCATACGGTCCGATATCTCATATACCTGGTCGAGGAAATGCGAAACGAATAGGATTGCGACACCCGCGTCGCGCAGTTCTCGGATGACCTCAAACAGTTCCGACACCTCATCCTCGTCAAGCGACGAGGTCGGCTCATCAAGTATAAGGACCTTGGCGTCGACGACCAGGGCCCGCGCAATGGCGCACAACTGCTGAGTAGCTATGCTGTGCTGCGACAACGTGGTGGCAGGGTCAATATCTAGGTGAAGTCGCGACAGGTGTTCCTTGGTCTGTCGGCGCATCTCCCGCCAGTTGATGAAGGGACCACGCTTGGGCTCGTGCCCCAGCATGACGTTTTCGGCTACCGATAGGTTGGGGCAGAGATTGACCTCCTGGTACACAACCGCGACACCGTTGTTCTGCGCATCAGCCGGATCGGCGAAACTCACCTCCTCACCGTCAACCTTGATCGTGCCCGCCGTCAGTCTATTGACGCCGGTCAGCGCCTTGATGAGCGTGGACTTACCTGCACCGTTCTCGCCCATGAGAGCATGCACCTCGCCGGGAAAAAGACGGAAGTCGACGTCGTCGAGCGCCTTCACTCCCGGAAAGGTGACTGTGATGCCGGACATCTCCACGATCGGGGTGGGGGCCCCACGCACATCCTGCGTGCCGGTAGCCATGGTCCCTCCGTTTCGTCGAAGTGTAGTGGTAGGAATCATTTGGAGAAGAGGAGTACGGCCGTGCTTGCGGCCCACGGCCAGGCCGTGGGCCGCAAGCTGAACACCTCAGGAACGCCGATCCGAGTTAGTACGGCCGCGCGTCGACCTCCTCCTGCGTGATTGTCTGATCAAACGTCTTGTCCTCAACAACGGTGTTCTTCTCGACCTCTTCGCCGGCAACGACCTTCTTCATGAGTTCGCCGAGCTGTTCGCCGAATATTGGGTTGCACTCAACAACGTAATTGAACTTCTTGTCGACCAGCGCCTGCAGCCCGTCCTTGACGCCGTCGACGGTGACGATGGCAATATCCGTACCCGGCTTCTTGCCGGCCGCTTCAATCGCCTCGATCGCTCCCAGGCCCATGTCGTCGTTGTGGGAGAACACGAGGTCCATGTCCGGATACGCCTGGAGTGCGGCCTCCATTGCGGTCTTGCCTTCGGCACGAGTGAAGTTCCCCGTGGCCTTGCCGATGACGTTGTCACCCATGATGGCGTCGAATGCCGCTTCCCGGTCCACCTGCGGCCCCGAACCCATCGTGCCCTGAAGCTCAAAGATCTTGGCGTTCGGGAAGTTCTCCTGCACCCATTCGCCGGCCATTTTGCCCTCGGCAGCCATATCGGAGCCAATGTGCGCAACGTAGGGATCCTCGACCGTTGTGTCGACGGAACGGTCCACCAAGATCACTGGAATCTCGGCATCCTTGAGTTCCTGGAGCACGTCGTCCCAACCCGTCTCAACGACGGGAGAGAACGCGACAATGTCCACATCCTGGCTGATGAAGTCGCGCAGCGCCTTGATCTGGTTCTCCTGCTTCTGCTGGGCGTCCACGAATGTCAGATCAAACCCGTTCTCGGCGGTCAGATGCTTCTTGATGTCCTCGGTGTTGGCGGTGCGCCAACCCGACTCGGCGCCCAGCTGTGAGTACCCGACGACGATGGTGTCCCCTTCGGCGCCGGAGCCGCCCGACTTGGACGAACCACAGGCACTCAAACCCAGGACCGCCCCACCAACAGCAGACATGACAAGGAATTCGCGACGCTTCATGAGTCTCTCCCTCGAGAATCAGAACGGCCCCACCTTTAGGTAACCGCCACGTTTGCGCACGCCCGACGTTCACCCCTAGCAGGACGAACTTCACGCGCCGGTTATGCGCTCGTACAACTAGATTGTGAACGTTCACATGCGGCCTGTCAAACCTTCGGCCGTCCCGTTATGAAGTTGTTGTTTTTGACTTCGCCGGCGGCACCCCGGCGCGCCCAGACCCGACACTTTCGTGTAGGACGACGGGGCTCGGAGGTATGGGCTACACCATCAAGAACCAGCGGACCTCGCCCAGTCCCCCGCCCCGACCCACGACACACGTCACGGTGGCGTCCGCACGTCCGGCTACCGAGGATCCGGGTGTGAGTACAGCCCGCGCTTGCTGTTACGAAGTGCTACCAAGACACACCCGCCGCCCACGAACGCTACCGATATCAGCAATCCCGTCAGTCCGGTGCCGGTTTTGGGAAGACTCCCGCGCCCACCGGATCCAGCATTGTCGTCTCGCCGTATTGGAGCCGCCGTCGTGCTGTTAACAGAGGCCGGGTTCTGAGAAGGGGGCGCTGATGTTGGCACGGGGGCGGCAGCTGCAGCCGACTCCTGCGCCCGCGTCATTGGGGTTCCGGTCGCGGCCTGGGCCGGGGTCGGCGATTCACCGCTCGCCGCCCGCGTTGGTGATGGCGTAGGTACCGGTGACGGTTCTGAGTCGGGTTCATTGACGGGCAGGACGGTGACCACGGCTTCAACGGGTTCACGGGTGTCGTTAGCCGCAGTTCCCCGGACGCGTATCTGCCCGGGGCTTGCCAGTGACTCGGCTGTGATCGGCGCCCAGGTCACGCCAGCCTCCTGGACGGATCCGTCGGCCATGGTCAACTCCACGGTGCTCGGCAGCCATGGTTGAGTGTTCAGCGTCGTGGTAACGGACACCTGTTCGACGGCACTGACCGCGATATCGGGTTGAAGCGCCAGTAGTACTGTTTGATACTCCGCCCGGGTGACCGGAATGACCGTGCCGTGGCGTGGCCGGCCGCCGTCCGCGTTCTGCGGCAGGTTGCTGGATAGCTTCGCCGCGGCGGAGTACCAGTCGGCCGCCGAGGTGTCGGCGAGGGGCTTGTCAGTGGCGAAGGGCACGTAATGGTTTGGGCCCCCATGATAGTCGGGCTGGTCGATGAACAGGTACCAGGCGGCACCATTGATGTCGTCAGCATTCGCCTTGAAGATCGACGGCCCCTCGCCGTGGACGAAGGTGTTCGTCCCCACACCGTTGGGCAGCCCTGCCGCGATTCGTTCGGTAATGAGTGTCCACTGGTCGGGAGCCCCCTCGGCACCGGGAAGGTCCCCGGACACCGTGGATGTCAGGACCGTAGATTTTTCCTCGCGAAGAGTCATATCGCCCTCATCCTTGTAGACCCGGTAGTAGACGCCGTCCTCTTCGGCGACGGTTACGTCAATGGTGCCCAGGCCGTCCGTTCCCGACTTGCGCACCGAGTCGATCCATACACGTGGCTCAGAGAAGGTGACGAAGTCGTCCGTTGTCACATACATCATGCGGTTGTAGGTGAGGCTGGTTCGATCCGCGGAGTCGACGGTGTCATACAGATTGGAGGCCCAGTACACGACGTACTTGCCCAGTTCGGCGTCCCAGTAGGCCTCCGGCGCCCAGGTGTTGCCGGCGTAGTCGCTGGAGACCTTGACGTGGCGCTGCTCGGACCAGCTGACGAGGTCGGTTGACTCCCAGATCTCGAGGTACTTCGAGCCGGTGCGCTGGGCGGTGGTGAATCCGCCGGGCAGGCCCGCAACTTTAAGATCGGTGGCAAGCATGTAGAAGCGATCGCCGTCGTGGGAGCGGATGATGAACGGGTCGCGCAGGCCTCCGGTGCCCTCGGTGGACTCGATGAGCGGATTACCGTCGTTGAGGGTGTTCCAGGCGAGCGCGTCGTTGCCCTTGGAGGCGGCAATGGAGATCTTCTCCGCGCCCTGTCCCTCACCTGTGAAGAAGGCCCACACGTATGCCTCCTCGGCCTGCACGGACGACATCGGTTGGACGGTGACAGCAATGTCCTTCGTCTGGGCGACGTCGCCGCTGGTCACCGTGGCGCGCAGAACCACGATGGTCGGATCGGAGCCGGCGGACGGGCGCTTGATCACGTAGGTGGCCGACCCGTCGCGGACACCGGCGATCAGTCGCGGATCGGCGGCGCCGGGCTCAATCACCTCCCAGGCGATCGCCGAGCCTGCGGCGCCGACGGTGGGAACTGAGAAGTTCGAGCGCATGTCGTCGGCGTTGTGGATCACCAGTGCTTCGGCGTCTGCCGACACCTTGGCAGTATCGGTCTGGTCGGCCGATACCTTGACGGTATAGGTGCGCACCGCTGGATCCGCGCCGGGGAACGAGTAGGTGGCGGTCAGAGTCACCGCCGCATCACCCTCCTCGGCGCGCGGCCGAGAGACGGAGGCTACACCATCGCCGTCCACATTGATCACCCCGGGCTCCGAGGATGACCAGGAGATCCCGACCGGCCCAGAGGTGACCGGGACAGTGAAGGTCTCCACTGCCTCAGCGGGGACCTTGGCAGCAACGACGGCCAATGCGGACTCGATCGCGGCAGGGGCGAGGACCTCTGCGCGCTCAGCCGCTTGGTCGGCATAAAGCTCGGACACCTGCTGGTCGGTGAGCGCCTCGTGGTAGACTGCATAGTCGTCAACCGTCCCCTTGAAGAACCGATCAGGATAGGGCGACTTACCAATGAATGCGACGAGATCGCCGAAGTCGGTCAGGTCGGTGGCGATCGCGTGTGAGGAGATTTTGACGCCATCTAGGTAGAAGCTCATCGTGCCGGTGGCGCCGCTGATGACGGTCGTGTACAGCGACAGGGATGAGCGGGCCGGGGCCTGCGTCGAGCCGATCTCGGTGTTCCAGGTCTCCGCGGCCGGGTTTGCGGCCGTGGCAGAAGTGATGACGGACTTGACGGCGCCCGAGGGGTTGGCAGGATTGAGCAGCCAATAGCCCTTGGTGCGGTCGGCGTTGCCCACGTAGGCGCCGGCATAGTTGTCGCTGCCGGTGGCGTTGGTCATCCAGATGGAGATGGTGACGGCTTCCTGTCCTGCATATGCGGCGCCCGGGATACTCACGAAGGCGGCGCCCGAGCCGTTCGCGCCTCCGGGCAGTGAGATCGAGCCTTCGGCGAAGGCGGCGCCCTCACCGGAGACCGTGGCCGCCAGACCACTGCCCGCCGCGTCGGCGACCGTACCGTCAGCGGCGGCAGAGTCGAAGGTGTAATGAACGTAAGGGTCTGGCAGCTCGGCGGCGAAAGCCACTGCGGGGGCCAGGGGCGCGGCAAGCAACGCGGCCGCTGCGGCACGGCCGAGTCCGGCGCGTATGCGCCGCGCCCGTCTGCGGTCCGGGATCGTTAGGGGCATTTGAGGTTCCTTCTACTGCGGGGGCGGTCTCGCCCACGTGGTCGCATCGGTTGACGGGGCTGGGGTGGGGGGGCGAGGCACGGCTGCGCCCCGCCCCCGGTGGGCTCAGGCGCGACGACGGCGCACGCTCACTGCGCCCGCACCGATGAGCACCAGGCCGCCACTGAGCAAGGCGAGGTCCGTGTTTGCGCCCGTACGAGCTAGGGAAGCGCCGGGCCGGCCCGGTTCCGCCTTCCCACTGCGCGACACCCTCTCGGCGACAGCGACCTCGGCCGGGGCGTTTGTGGAGGCGCTCGTGACGGGACCGTCACCCGGTTGGCCGCTACCACTTGCAGGAGCAGGGGATGGAGTGGCGGTCGGAGTCGTCGGCTCCACCGCGGTGGGCTCCGCCGTCGGCTCAGCGGTCGGTTCGGCTGTGGGTTCGTCGGCGGGAACGGCGACAGCGCCCTGTGAAGCGTTGACCAGGTTGTCGCGATAGCCGTCGTAGTGAGCGATGAGCGTGCCCGCAAGTCCCCCGGGCAGGGCGACGTCGGCCCGCCCATCGGTCAGAGCGACGGCCTGGCTCCAGTCGCCCAGCGTGAAGGTGACCGTACCGACGACGTCGCCGGAGTCGGCGGCGGTCACGGTAGCGGTGGCTCGTCGCCCGTCCAGAACGACTTCCGTGACGGAGTCGACGGCGTGTATTCCGCTCCAGGATTCCATTGCGTCCAGGATCGTCTGGGGAACGTTGACGAATGCGCCGTGACGCGGGCTGGAAGGCAAGCCCGTCTGTGCGTGGGGTGTCCAGCCGACCGTCTTGGACAGCCGGGAATCCATCGTCGAGGCGGCAATGGCGGTACCGGTTGTCACGAAGGGGACGTAACCGCCGTTGCCGTAGTTGTCGACGAGGAAGACGTAGCCGTCGCCTGTGTTGTTCGGGTCACCCTCGTTGAGCTTGACGATCTCCGGGCCCTCGCCCGCCTGACCGGTGAGCGGCGTGGTCATTGCGGTATCGACCAGCTGCCAACCGGTGGCCGGATCCGTGCCTGCAGAGGACTGGGTGGTGACCGAGGTCAGGACCCGGGACCGTTCCAAGAAGATGTCCTTGCCACGCTCCAGCCCATCGGCAGAACCGCCGTCCTCGTTCTTGGTGAAGCGGTAGTAGTAATCACCGATCTTCGTAACGGTTGAGTCGATACGGGCGTAACCCGTGTCCTGCCACACCTGCGGAGGGTAGGTGAAGGTCTCGAAGTCGCGGGTCAGTACGTAGAACATGCGGGCGTGAGCGCCGGTAGAGGTGGTCATGTGGTCAACGTCGTCGTACAGGCGTGAGGCGAAGAAGACCACGTAGGACTGCAACGCATCGTCCCAGTAGACCTCAGGAGCCCAGGTCATGCCGGCCTCGGGCTGGTTGACCACAATGCCGGTATCGCCGTCATCCGCGTTGGTGCGCGTCCAGTTGACCAGGTCGGCGGACTCCCAGGCCTCAATCTTCAGCGAACCCTTGGATTGGGCATCACCCCAGGAGGTGCCGCAGCCGATGCACAGATCGGTGGCGAGCATGTAGTACTTGTCGCCGTTTACCGAGCGCAGGATGTATGGATCTCGCAGGCCTTGCGTGTCGGTCTGCGACGCGACCGTCGGCTGGCCGCCGTTCGCCGGCGTGAAGGTGAAGAAGTCGTTTGTCGTCGTGTAGTCCTGGTATATCCGCTCGTTGCTGTCCGACTTGAAGTAGGCGGCTGCGTAGCCGACGTCGGGCGCACTGCGGCCCAGCTCAGCGACGGTCACGTCAAAGGTGCGCGTGGCGCTCTGCCCGCCCAGCGTGGCGGTGGCGGTCAGGACGACCTGTTTGTCCCCGGAGCCGTAGGCGGGCCGACTGACGATGCCGGCGCCTTCGAAGGGATCGGCAGAGCCGACGTCAGGAGCGGCATAGGCCGAGTCGGTCTCACTGATCACGGAGGGGTCGGAGGAGGTCCACGTGATCTGCGAGCCGTATCGGGCGCCTTCAGCAACCAGAGGCAGATTCTCGTAGGTGACCGACTCCAGCTTGATTGCTTCCAGTTCTGCGGCAAGGTGTGAGGCAACCTCGTCATCGGATATGGCCTTGACGGTGACTTCGAAGACGTAGGTCCGCCCCGCGGGGTCCGTTGCGGTCAGGGTGGACTGGCGATCCTGCGCGCCACGGGCGATCGTGCCATCCGCCGCGACGACGGCGGGATCAGACGAGGCCCAGGTCAGTACTGTGCCGCTGACAGCGGTGGGTGGAGTCAGGTTTTCCCTCACGTCTTCAAGGGAGGTGTTGGCGGCGAGGAGACGGAGCTCGATCTGCTCGGCAACGATGGCTTGGAAGACAGCCGCTCGCTCTGCGGCGGTCGGGACTGAAGCGGCAACCTCGGTGGGGGTGAGGGCATCGTCCCACAGCTTCATGTCTGTAACCGTTGCCTTAAGCAGGGCATCCGGCTCGTAGAGCGAGCGGCCGATGTAGCCCAGGACGTCGCCCTTGACGATGTCGCTCATTGATTTGCCGTGCTGGAGCTGGGATTCCTGGACGCCGTCGACATACAGGGTGATGGTGTCGCCCGAGGAAACCAGCGTGATCGTGGAAACGGCATCGGAGGCGAGACGTCCACCGGCGGGCACACGCTCCTCGCCATTGCCGCCGTCAGTCTTGACACGGATGCCGGATAGGATCCCGCCCTCACGCTCGCCGGAGGCGGGGTTGACAAAGACATGGTTCCCCAGTTGATTCGTGTTCCACGAGCCGATGCCGTCGCCGATGACCCAGCCGAACTGGTTGGCGACGGCTGCATTCGTCAAAGACATCTCTACGGTGAATTCGTTGTCGGTACCGGTTACAGCTCCTGCCGGCATGGTCGCATAGCCATTGCCATCGAAGACGAGGGACTCTTCGGCCGCATACACCTTGAAGTCCGAATCGTCTAGGCCCGTGAGCCGGGCGTCGCGACCATTGCCGGAGACGTCGATTAGTACGGAACCCGAGTGCGACATATCGTAGTGAGCCGTCGGGGCGGGAACCCCATTGGCGGCCACTGCGGCAGGAACCGGGAGTGCCATACCGGCGGTCAGTAGAGCGGCACTCAGAACTCCAACCGCTGTGGTTGCGTGCTTAGCTTTCACGGACACGTTCCTCCCTTGGAAGGTGCACCAGCCGGGCGCCGTCGGCGCGAGAGCGGATGGACGGCGTCAAGCAGACTGTGATTGTCGCGGCCCAGACCCACGCCAATGTGAACGTTCACGAACCGCACGTGCAGCATAGGCGATGTTTGCGCTAACAGCAAGGCTTCATACGGGCTCTTCACACGTCCGCTACGACCCCGTCTCCTTCCGCTCGCCTCTCGACACACAGAACCACCGTCGCACATGCTCGGGAAGTCGGAAGGGCTCGTAGCCCCCATCCGGTCCACACTCCACGCAACTCCACGCGGTCGCGCGCATACACGAGGAGTGGCCGACAGCCGCTCCGGCTGCCGGCCACTCCTGTCGTCTCGACGGCGAGTGCGGAACCGCGTCACACGGCGCTGCGGCGTTTGCCGGCGATGTCCACGGCTACGGCAAGCACCAGCACCAGACCCTTGATGGCCTGCTGCCAGGCGGAGTCCACGGCCATGATTGACAGCCCCATGTTGAGCACACCCATGATCAGTGCACCGATGATGGCGCCGGACACCCGACCCACGCCGCCGGAGACGGCGGCGCCGCCGATGTAGGCCGCCGCGATGGCGTCCATCTCGTACAGGTTGCCGGCGGTAGAAACCGCGGCCCCGGCGCGCGAGGTGGTCACGATTGCCGCCAGCGAGGCCAGGAAGCCCATGTTGACGAACACCATGAAGTCCACCCGCTTGACGTTAACGCCGGACAGGCGGGCGGCCTTGAGGTTGCCGCCGACCGCGTAGATGTGTCGCCCGAACACGGTCTTGTTCATGACGAAGGAGTAGATGAGGATCACCGCGCCGACGATCACCAGCACGATCGGCGTGCCGCCTGCCGAGTAGGCGAGCAACATTGTGAAGAAGCCGATGGCGGCGGCGAAGACCACCAGTCGCAGGGCGACTACACCAACGGAGTCCACCGCCCGGCCCGCGGCACGGTTGCGGCGGCGGGTACGTAGCTGCGTGAACACCAGCCCGGCAATGGCGACCGCGCCGATCAGGATGGTGACGCCGTCGTAGTTCTTGAAGTACCCCAGCCAGGCCGGCAGCGAGCCGTTGGCGATGGACACGAAGCTGGGCGGCAGTCCGGAGACGGTGCGCTGGACCAGCACCACCGTCAGCCCACGGAAGATGAGCATGCTGCCGAGGGTCACGATGAAGGCGGGGATCTCCATGATCGCCACCCAGAAGCCCTGCCAGCAGCCAATGAGCAGACCGATCACGATCGCTACCAGCACGGCCACCAGCCATGGCACCCCGGAGTTGACCACCAGCAGGCCGATGACGCCGCCCACGAATCCGACGATCGAGCCGACCGACAGGTCGATGTGCCGGGCGATGATGATCATGACCATGCCGACCGCCAGGATCATCACGTAGGCGTTCTGCTGGATGAGGCTGGCGACATTGTTGGGCGCCAGCAGCAGCCCACCGGTGAGGATCTGGAAGAAGATGATGATCGCCACCAGGGCGGCCAGGATTCCGTACTGGCGGAGGTTGCGGCCGAGGGACTCGCGCAGCTTGGCCCCGGCACCGGGGACATTCTCGCCACGCCCCGAGGCGCGCTCGACCTTGCTTTCCGACGTCGTGATGTCGGCTGAATTCGGCTGGCTCACTGCTCCGCTCCTTCCTGTTCCATGCGCGGCGCGGCCCCCCGGCCGGCGGCGTCCTTCTCGACGGTCATGAGCTTCATTAGGTTCTCCTGGGTGGCCTCGGCCCGGGGCAGTTGCCCCGTGATCCGGCCTTGGCTCATGGTGTAGATGCGGTCGCATATCCCCAGCAGCTCGGGAAGCTCGGAGGAGATGACGAGGATGGCCTTTCCTGCATCGGCCAGTTGGTTGATGATCTGGTAGATCTCGTATTTGGCGCCGACGTCGATGCCACGGGTCGGCTCGTCGAGGATGAGGACATCGGGGTCGGAGAACATCCACTTGGCCAGGACGACCTTCTGTTGGTTGCCGCCGGACAGGGAGCCGACCGGCGTGGCGAGCGACTCCGTTTTGGTGCGCAGCTCGCGCCGGTAGCGTTCGGCCACCTCCTCCTCCGCGGCGTCGTCGACGATGCCGCGGGAGGAGACCTTGTTCAGGGCTGCAGCCGTGGTGTTGGTCTTGACGTCCTGGATGAGGTTCAGTCCGAGCACCTTGCGGTCCTCGGTGACGTAGGCCAGACCGTTGTCGATGGCCTGCCGCACGGTGGCGGTGGAGATCTCCTTGCCGTCCTTATAGACGTGTCCGGAGATGTTGGTGCCCCAGGAGCGCCCGAACAGGCTCATGGCCAGTTCCGTGCGTCCGGCTCCCATGAGGCCAGCGAGCCCGACGATCTCTCCGCGCCGCAACGTCAGGGCGGCGTCGTCGACGACGGCCCGGGCGGTGTCGATGGGGTGGTGAGCGGTCCAGTGTTCGATCCGGAGCACTTCCTCCTCTACATGCGGAGTGTGTTCGGGGAACCGGCTGGACAGCTCGCGCCCCACCATGAGACGGATGATCTCGTCCTCGTCGATGGCGCCTTCTCCGTGCAGTGGGGCGGTGCCGACGGTGCGGCCGTCCCGGATGATGGTGGTGCGGTCGGCGACACCGGCCACCTCCGCCAGCTTGTGGGAGATCATCACCATGGTGATGCCGCGTTCGCGCAGCCCCCACATGAGGTCGAGCAGGTGGGCGGAGTCGTCGTCGTTGAGGGCGGCGGTGGGCTCATCGAGAATGAGCAGGCGCACGTCTTTGGACAGGGCCTTGGCGATCTCCACCAGCTGCTGCTGGCCGACGCCGAGGTCCGCCACACGGGTCTGCGGACGGATGTTCAGGCCGACCTCCTGAAGCAGTTTGGCGGCCGCCTCATTGGTGGCATCCCAGTCGATTACACCGCGGGTAGCCTTCTCGTTGCCCATGAAGATGTTCTCGGCCACCGACAGGTACGGGCTGAGTGCCAGCTCCTGGTGGATGATGACGATGCCGAGGGCCTCGGAGTCGCGGATAGAGCGGAATTCACGGACCTGGCCGTCGTAGACGATGTCGCCGTCATAGGTACCGCGGGGCCAGACCCCGGACAGCACGTTCATCAGGGTGGATTTGCCGGCGCCGTTCTCGCCGCAGATGGCCAGGATCTCGCCGCGACGGACCTCCAGGTTGACGTCATCCAGGGCCTTGAAGGAGCCGAAGGCCTTGGTTATGTGCCGCATCTCCAGAATCGTGTCCGCGGACGACGACGCTTCCTGCGCGGGCGCGGAGGCACGCGGGGTCTTGGGGTCGGCGGTCATTACAGCCCCACCTCGGCGGCGGTGTAGTAGCCGGAGTCGACCAGGACCTCTTGGACGTTGTCGGCATCGACGGTCACCGGGTCGAGCAGGTAGGAGGGCACCACCAGTTGCCCGTTGTCGTAGGACTCGGTGTCGTTGACCTCGACCTCCTGCCCCCGGGCGATCTGGTCGACCATGGTGGCGCAACGCTCCCCGAGCAGGCGGGTGTCCTTGAAGACCGTCATCGACTGGCGGCCCTTCACAATGTTTGCGACGTTGGCCTGGTCGGCGTCCTGACCGGTGAGGACCGGCCAGTTGTCATCGTTGTAGCCGGCGGAGGCCAGGGCCTGGCCCACGCCCAGGGCGATGGCGTCGTTCGGGGACAGTACGACGTCGACGCGTGTGGTGCTGGAGTAGAAGGAGTTGAGCCGGTTCTCCATCTCCGACTGAGCGGTGGTGTTGGACCACGCCTGGATTCCGATCGACTGCCAGTCGTCCACGCTGGAGGGCATCTTTCCCGACGGGCAGACCAGCTTGCCCGACTCGATGTAGGGGCTCAGCACGTCCCAGGCGCCTTCGAAGAAGAAGCGGGCGTTGTTGTCATCGGGGGAACCGGCGAAGGGCTCGAAGTTGAAGGGGCCGGAGGCGTTCTCCAGATCGAGGGCGTCGACGATGTACTGCCCCTGCATGGCGCCGACGTTGTAGTTGTCGAAGGTGACGTAGTAGTCCACCGCCTCGGTGTCCCGGATCAGGCGGTCGTAGGCGATGATCTTGATGCCCAGCCCGGCGGCGCTCTGCAGCACGGGCCCGAGCGCGGAGCCGTCGATGGAGCCGACGACGATCACGGCCGGGGACTTGTTGATCATCGTCTGGATCTGGGAGTTCTGCTGCTCGACCTTGTTGTCGGCGAACTGGAGCTCGACGGTGTAGCCGAGATCCTCGAGCAGCCGCTTGAGATTCTCGCCGTCGCGGCTCCAACGCTCCAGGTTCTTGGTCGGCATGGAGACGCCGATCAGCGCTCCTTCGCCGCCGCTGACGTCGCCGTAGTAGTCGGCCGTTCGCTCCGCGGTGCACGCCGCCAGCAGCGCCGCCGCTGCGACGGACCCGCCCGCAATAAACGACCTGCGCGACAAATTCTGCATTGAGGCCTCCTCGCCTCGGGTGATGGGTCACGGATCCTGCAATCCATTTAGTTGCACGCTAGCACTTATATGGAGTTGTGACAACCCGCCAAGCGGGACCGGCGTTGCTCGCGCCCCAGGAGCAGCCGAGCCCCTGAGTCGGACCGCCACCAAACCCGGAGCACTTGCGCGTGGCCTGCGGGAGTGTGAGACTTTGTAACATCCTGATGACGAACCCTTGCCCCTTAGGAGTCGCTCATGCGCCGTTTCCATACCGGTTCGCTCGGACTGCGTAGTGCTGCCGCAGGGGCGGCGGCGCTGCTTCTGGCTTGTGCGCCCCTGGTGGCGTGCTCATCGGAGTCGGACGACAATCCCCTGAATATCCCCACCTATGATCCGGAGGCTGCGGCGTCGGCGGAGGCCTCGGAGTCGGCCGCCGCCGCTGAGGCGTCTGTGTCGGCTGCGGCCTCGGCGGAGGCGGCGAGTGTGGTGACGGCGGAGTCACTGTCCACTGAGCGGCATGTGATCACGTCGATCCCGGAGGGCCTGGACGAGCAGCAGACCGAGATCCTCAAGGCCTTCGTCAACTACGACGAGGTGACCTGGAACATCTGGTTCACCCGCACCGGCATCGAGGACGCCCAGCCCCTCATGACCGCAGAGGCATACCAAAGACTTAAGAACAACGTGGACCAGACTGTCGCCGGACACACCGACGGTACGGTTAGGCTCGCGGTGACGTCGGTGTATCTAACTTCCCCCGACGATTCGCCGCCCAAGGCGACGGTCCAGGTCTGTGACGACCAGACCGACTTGGTTGATTATGACGCTGATGGCAATGACATCAGTGATCCTGGGACGCTGCAGGTGCGCTACGAGATCATCATCACGATGGTTTATGAGGGCGGCACCTGGAAGGAAGCCGCCGAGGAGTATCTGTCGACCAACGAGTGCACGGTGTGAGCCATGCGACGAACGTCTCGAAAGCTATTCGCCGCCCTGAGCGCGGCACTCCTTGTGGCGACACCGCTCATCATGAAGGCCTCGCCGGCCCAGGCATTCGAACAGAAGAGGGACGCTACTGGCAGTTCGTCTTCTGGTTCGGCGTCCACCAGTGGGGATGGTTCGGTGACGATGGCGGTCAGTGTGGAGTCGGTGCCGGCGGCTCCGGATGGTTCGGCTGGTTCTGGTGGTGGTGCTACGGCCTGGTCGCAGTCGGTGACTGCCGCGGTGCATCCGGTGTGCTGGTACACGCAGAGTAGTACTGGCGCGGAGAAAGCGAAATACATCGACTCGCCGGAGTCCACCAGCTACATGAGTGTTACACGCGGCAGCATGTGGGATGACTATAAGGCCCGCTTCCCAGACTATGAGTCCTACGCCGACGACGAGGAGGGGCACTGGTACATCCCCAACTGCGACCCCCGCTACATGGCTGATGATGACGAGCGCGACTTCGGTGAGATCATGGCGGACTTCTACTCCAACAACACCCCCGTGTACGTTCCCGCTGGGCAGGCGGCTCCGGAGTCGGTGGTTGATGGTGAGACGTTGGCGCGGGCGGCGTGGGATGCGGTGACTATCCCTACGGCGACGATCGGCTATAACCCGATGGTTGGGGATGTGGGGGCCACGATCGTGGGTATGGATACCTGGGTGTGGGCCACCGGCGACACCCCCAAAGAAGTAGAAGTGACGGCCACCGCGGGGTCGACCACCGCCACAATCACCGCCACCGCCTCCATGCTCACCCTCCAGCCCAAGGACGGCACCGCCACCTGCACCGGCTTCGGCATCCCCTGGAGTGAGGAGAACGACGCCAAGGGCACGGACTGCCTGATCGTGTTCGACCGGTCCAGTGCGCACTTCAAGGACAGTGTCACCCCGGTAGACATCAAAGTGTCCTACGCGATCGAGTTCACGGCTACGGACGGCGCCGCCGGAACCATGGACACCCACACCACCAGCACAACCACCACCATCCCCGTAGCTGAGATCCAAACCCTCAACACCCAACCAACCAAACAACCATGAGAACGGTTCTGCTCAGGGAAGACACATTGACGCATTAGCCCTAAAGCCAGTCAATAGAGCTGTTCGCCCCACCGAAGCGAAGGAGTAACACGTGGTCGCCAATCTGAAGCGCGAGGCACTCGAACGCCTGAGCGAACACACATCAAATAAGAATGAAGAATTGGGATTCGCCACGAACATACCGTTCCTGCAGTTGTCGCCGTGGACGCTTTCTCCGGGCCAGAAATACAGTTCCGCCGTCAATTCTTCCGACACGTGGACTGGCCCGTTGGCAGACGCCTCCGCCGAAGACACGAAGGCAGACGTTGACGCGGTCGACAAGGTCTTCAGTGATCTGCTGGACATGATTAACGCGGAGAAGAACTCACTACTTGAGGACGTCGACGAAACCGATGCTGGCGCCCATTGGCCGGACCGGGGTCAGGTATAACATAAGCACACACTGTCGCCGAAACAAACCAAGAAGGAGGACTCGCTCATTATGGCTGTACTCTATTTAAACCCCGACAAGTTAGCGACCGCCATCAAGGATCTTCTAGACTTTGCCAACGATTGCTCCCACGCCATTTCCAGCATCGATGAAAAATGCACAGATGAGTACCGCCCGGTAGACATCTCCGACTTCCGGACCAGAGCCAATAACGCTATCGACAGAGTCAAGTGCAGGGCAGATGATCTGGCGAAGGCCAAGGATGCTATCGTCGCGGTCAACGAGTCCGGTGTCGGCAGTATGACCGCCGACGGTGGTATCCGGTGCGAGATCCCAGACGGCACCACCATCGACACGATCAATGACTTGACAGCCTGGTCGCAGGCCACCATTGACGCCCACGACCTGCAAACCATCATCGACGGCGGGCTCGTTGTGGGGTCGACGTCAAACGGCCGCACCTACGACCAAGTCATTGAGGCAATGAGGGAACGGTCAGGTGACCCCGCCTACGCAGCGGCGCTGATCAACGCACTCGGCCCGGAGAATCTCACCAGCCTTCCATTGGAAGTCCAGGAGCACTACACCGCAAGTGATGACACAGGTAGCCATGCCCTGAGGCCGGAGGCCGGAACCGAGCTGGCCGAGTTGCTGGGCACACTGCTGGCCTCCGCCTCGACCACTTGGGACAAAGAAACCTGCGAGTCCATGGCGAATACGATCAAGGAGTCTGTCGACGACAAGGGCGAGTGGGGGCGCATAACCGTACTGAACGCCATGCTCGACGGGCATGACGCCGACGGCAACCATGTTAACGACCTGGAATTCAACAGCACCTTCCTCACCGCCCTGGCGAACAACCTGGACGACCTCGATTGGAACACCATCAAGGCCTGCGCCGACCGCGCCACGGATCCCAACACCGATAGAGACATCGCCCGCTATGACAAGAAGGACCTCGGCCCCTACCTGGGAGGCCAGTCCTTCGACCCACTCGCCGGAGTGCTGGACGCCATGGGCAACAATCCTCAAGCCGCCCTCGACTACCTCGCCAAGGCGTCCGAATGCGGCGACGGATCGGATATGACTCTAGTGGAGAAGCTATCCAAACGGGAGTGGGACGAACAGGGATTCGCAGGCTTCACCGCGGCCTTGGCCGCCGCCTCCAGCCAACGTCCTGCCACCAATGAGACCACACGCAGGCAGGCCAACAACGTGGCTGGATACGGCATACACTACCTGGCCACGAACACCGATGAGGGCATCTACGACGACGATGCCAAGGCCCGTGTCGCCCTGCTCCTGGCCAACTGCCCCGCAGAACTCACACGCGCATGGAACGGCGATCGGACTCAGGTTGATCCGAATACGCATCAGCAGCTTCCGGCTGCCACGGCCGCGGACCTTAATGCTCTGGGCTACCGGGTAGCGGACTCCTGCGACGCGACCGCTACTATTGCCGCCCAGCTCGCACAATATGCCCACGACCGAGCACAACGCGACGCAGCCAGTCACGCCGGTGACCCCGACACCCAAATCGCCG
Organism: Actinomyces sp. Z5; assembly: GCF_003287795.1. Lineage (NCBI taxonomy): Bacteria > Bacillati > Actinomycetota > Actinomycetes > Actinomycetales > Actinomycetaceae > Actinomyces > Actinomyces sp. Z5. The sequence continues at coordinate 394 of NZ_QMIN01000048.1, read as the reverse complement.
ACATCAACAAAGCATACGATCGAGCAACAGTGGCTACGGGGTATCTTGCGGGGCTGGCGGACAAGAAGGCAAACGACATCAACTCCACCGCCCAGAATACGGCGGACAACCACAGCGAGGCCGCCAAGACCGCGCTCAGCGTGCTCGGCACGGTCGCCGGTGCCGGATTCGGGGCGGTTGGAGGACCTCCAACCATGGTTGCCGGCGGGGCCGCCGGATTCGAGGCGGCCGCAACACTGCTTGAGCCCGTGGTGGAGTACGACGCCGCCCAGGTCAGTTCCGCCGCTCCAAGTGGAATGGACAAAGGCCTGCAGGCGGCTGCCATCCAGGATGCCGCTAACGCGGGGCTACTGAAACCCGAGGACTACACCATCACCGGCTACAACGACTACAC
>NZ_QMIN01000047.1:92829-118455 GCF_003287795.1 Actinomyces sp. Z5 | reverse complement strand
CCCATGAGACTCAACCGTCCCAGAAGTCATGAGACTCAACCGTCCCAGAAGTGTGGAGACAGCACAGTACCCCTACCGTACGAACCGTCGCAAGACGGTACGAATCGCTGACCAGAGCATACGAACCCTTATGCGAAGGTACGAACCGTCGCGTCTACACACAACCCCCCCAGGCCAACACACCCTCAAACCGGAAGAGCCGGTAACAGCGACCGACCTCGGCGATGGTTTCGACCGATCTCGGGGAGGAAGGGGTGTAAGGCGGGTGAAAGAGTTGCAGAGGTTGCAGGTTGCGGTTTCGTGTCGTACCCTCAGATGACCCGACCGGCGCCGTCAGGCTTTGGCCGGAAGCTACCTCGCCCGCCCAGGCGCGGGCGCGACATGCACAGACGAAGGAGTCACCGTGCGCTTGCATTCCTTGCATACTGGGCGGCTGAAGCGTTCCCGCGCCCTCGGCGCCGTCGCTGCCACCGCCCTGGCCCTGTCCACCGGGGCGATCGGTCTGGCCGCGCAGCCCGCCGTCGCCGTCGCCGACGAGGCCGCACCGGCATCCGTGGCCCTGGTCGGCTCGCTGCAGGATGAACTCGGCTGCGGAGGCGACTGGGACCCCGCCTGTGACGTCACCGAGCTGACCGACGCCGACGGTGACGGCACCTGGGAGTACACCGCCACCGTGCCCGCCGGCGCCTACGAGATCAAGGTCGCCCTGAACGACACCTGGGACACCTCCTACGGCAAGGACGGCGGCGCCGACAACATCCCCCTCACCCTCGCCGGCGACGCCGAACTCACCTTCACCTGGAACCAGGACAGCCACCGCGTCGGGCTCGCCTCCGCCGACCTGACCGGTGACTACACCGACGCCGATGCCGCCCTGGCCGCCGCCCCGGTACGCCAGGGCACCGCTGAGCAGTTCTACTTCGTGCTCACCGACCGCTTCGCCAACGGCGACACCTCCAACGACACCGGCGGGCTCACCGGCGGCAGTGACATCACCGGCCTGGACCCCACCGACAAGGGCTACTACCACGGCGGCGACATCCAGGGCCTGATCGACCACCTGGACTACATCCAAGACCTGGGCAGCACCGCCATCTGGCTGACCCCCTCCTTCACCAACCAGCCCGTTCAGGGCAGTGGCGCAGACACCTCCGCCGGCTACCACGGCTACTGGATCACCGACTTCACCTCCATCGACCCGCACCTGGGCGGCAACGAGGCGCTGGCACAGCTGCGCGACGCCCTCCACGCGCGCGGCATGAAGTTGTACCTGGACATCATCACCAACCACACCGCCGACCTCATCAGCTATGAGGAGGGCACCTACTCCTACGTCGAGACCGCCGACGTGCCCTACACCGACGCCGACGGCAACGTCATCGACATCTCCGCCCTGGCCGGTCGGGACGACTTCCCCACCCTCGACGCCGCCACCTCATTCCCCTACACGCCCGTGCGCAACGGCGACGTCATCCCCGAGGCCCTGAACGACGTCACCCTGTACCACAACCGCGGCGACTCCACCTGGACGGGTGAGTCCACCACCATGGGCGACTTCCAGGGCCTGGACGACCTGATGACGGAGAACCCGATCGTCGAGCAGACCTTCGAGGACGTCTACACCGCCTGGATGGACTTCGGCGTGGACGGCTTCCGCATCGACACCGTCAAGCACGTCAACTATGAGTTCTGGGAAGACTGGACCGCCGCCATCGACGCCCACGCCGAGGCCACCAACCCGGACTTCTTCACCTTCGGCGAGGTCTACGACGCCGATGCCACCAAGACCAGCCCCTACGTGCGTGGCACCGGCATGGACGCCACCCTCGACTTCGCCTTCCAGGCCGCCGCCCAGGGCTTCGCCCGGGGCCGGCCGACGACGAACCTGAGCACCTTCTTCGCCACCGACGACTACTACACGACCGACCACTCCAGCATCTACGCCGAGCCCACCTTCCTGGGCAACCACGACATGGGCCGCATCGGCTACCTGCTGGGCGGTGGGTCCGGCAGCGCGGACCTGCTCACCCGCTCCGAACTGGCCCACTCCCTGATGCTGCTGACCCGCGGCCAGCCGGTCATCTACTACGGCGATGAGCAGGGCCTGGCCGGCTCCGGCGGGGACAAGGACGCCCGCCAGGACATGTTCGCCACCCAGGTGGACCAGTACGCGAGTGAGCAGCTCATCGACGGAACCGTCGCCGGCTCCACCGACCGCTACGACACCGACTCCGCGCTGTATAAGCACATCGCCGAGCTCTCCCGGCTGCGGGCCACCACCCCGGCTTTGTCCACCGGCTCCCAGATCGAGCTGTACTCCCAGGACTCCGCCGGCGTATACGCCTTCGCCCGCGTGGACCGCGACGAGAAGATCGAGCACCTGGTCGCCCTGAACAACGCCGGCGAGGACCAGACCGTCACCTTCACCACTCTCACCCCCGGCGCCGCCTACACCCCGCTGTACGGCACCGACAAGGCGGTCACGGCCGACGCCGACGGCACCGTCACGCTCACCGTGCCCGCGATGAGCGCCGTCGTGCTGCGCGCCGACGCCACCGTCGCCGCCGCGGAGAACCCCACGGTCGGCTTCACCACCGCCTATGGGGCGAACCTGTCCGGCAGCACTGCGGAGATCGCCGCCGCCACCGCCGCCGACCGCTGGGCGGAGACCACCTTCTCCTACCGGCCGCTCGGCACCGAGGACTGGACCACCGTCGGCACCGCCGAGGACGACACCCCGCGCGTGTACGCGGACCTGTCGGCCGTGCCCACCGGCACCGTCCTGGAGGTGCGGGCGGTAACCACCGACGCCGCCGACAACCGGGCCGCCGCCTCCACCCTCGCCGTCGTCGGCGCGGACCTCACCGGCACGGAGCCCGAGGCCGCCCCGGAGGCCCCCATCGACGGCCTCGAGGTCACCATCCCCGGCGACCACAACACCGAGATGGGCTGCATCTCCGACTGGCAGCCCGACTGCGAGCAGGCGCTGCTGGCCCAGGACCCGGTCTCCGGCCTGTACACCGGCACCTTCGACATCCCCGCCGGCACCTGGCAGTACAAGATCGCCATCGGCGGCACCTGGGACGAGAACTACGGCGCCGACGCCGTCGCCGGCGGCGACAACATCTACTACACCACCGACGGCGGGCCGGTCACCTTCTACTACGACGCCCGCACCCACCAGGTGTGGAACGACGCCGAGGCCCCGGCGGTGACCCTGCCCGGCTCCTTCCAGGACGAACTCGGTTGTGAATCCGACTGGGACCCCGCCTGCCTGGCCTCGATCATGCGGCCGACCGGAGACGGGACGTGGACCTTCTCCACCGCGGCACTGCCCACCGGCTCCTATGAGGTGAAGGTCGCCGTCGGCCTGTCCTGGGCGGAGAACTATGGGGTTGACGGTGCCGCGGACGGCGCCAACTACTCCTTCTCCGCCACCGCGGGCAAGAGCGTCGTCTTCACCTATGACGAGTCCTCCCACCTGCTGACCATCGCCGTCACTGACCCGCCCGTCGCCGGCACCGGCGAGGAGCGCGCCTACTGGGTCGACTCCACGACGCTGGCCTGGCCGGTGAGCCTGCTGCCCGACGGCGTGACCCGTGCGGACGTGGTCGGCGACGACGGCACTCCCGCCGCCGACGCCCCCATCAGCCTGGGCCTGGTCACCTCCCCGGATGGCGGCGCCGCCCTGGCCGACGGGAAAGTGACGGGCGGCACCGAGACGCCGCTGCGCGTGCTCGGCAACCTGTCCGACGACGTCCTGGCCGCGCACCCCAATCTCGCCGACTACATCGCCGTCTCACCGACCGACGCCGACGGCAAGGCCCTGATGTCCGAGGCGGAGGTCGCCGAGGCCCTCAAGGGCCAGGTGGCCGTGGTCCAGCACGGCGCCGACGGCACCGGCGCGACCGCCTTCACCGGCGTGCAGACCGCCGTCGTCATCGACTCCCTGTACGCCGACGCCGTCGCCGACGCGCCGCTGGGCGTCACCTTCGTGGGCGGCGTGCCCGACTTCGCGCTGTGGGCGCCGACCGCCCAGGCGGTCACCCTGCTGACCTGGGACACGGGCACGGCCACCGGCTCGGCCGCCCTCGTGGACGGCGACCCCGTGCGCACCGCCGCCGTGCGCGGCGACGACGGCCGCTGGACGGTGGACGGCGCCGACGCCGGCATCACCGCCGGCTCCCAGTACCTGTGGGAGGTCAAGGTGTATGCGCCGTCCACCGGGAAGGTGGAGACCAACCTGGTCACCGACCCCTACTCGGTGGGCTTGACCCTGGGCTCGGCGCGGTCGGTCGCCGTCGACCTGTCCGACCCGGACCTGGCCCCCGAGCAGTGGACGTCCACCGCCTCCCCGCTGATCTCCTCCGACGCGGCCCGCACCATCTACGAGCTGCACGTGCGCGACTTCTCCGCCGCGGACGCCACCGTCCCGGAGGAGTACCGCGGCACCTATAAGGCCTTCACCGTCACCGACTCCGACGGCATGCAGCACCTGGCCGAACTCGCCGACGCGGGCATCGACACCGTCCACCTGCTGCCGACCTTCGACATCGCCTCGATCGAGGAGGACCGCTCCGCCCAGCAGGTGCCGGACATCCCGGCCGACGCCGGCCCGGACTCCACCGAGCAACAGGCCGCCGTGGGAGCGGTCAAGGACGCCGACGCCTACAACTGGGGCTACGACCCCTACCACTACACGACCCCCGAGGGCTCCTACGCCACCGAGGGCAACCAGGACGGCGGCGCCCGCACCTACGAGTTCCGCGAGATGGTCGGCGCCCTGCACGCCACCGGCCTGCAGGTGGTGCTGGATCAGGTCTTCAACCACACGGCCGGTGCCTGCCAGGACACCACCTCGGTGCTGGATCGGGTGGTGCCCGGCTACTACCAGCGGCTGGACGCCAAGGGCGACGTGCTCACCTCCACCTGCTGCCCCAACACCGCCACCGAGAACGCCCTGGCGGAGCGGCTCATGATCGACTCGGTGGTCACCTGGGCGCGCGACTACCACGTCGACGGCTTCCGCTTCGACCTGATGGGCTACCACTCGGTGGACACCATGAACCGGCTGCGCGCCGCCCTGGACGAGCTCACGGTTGCGAAGGACGGCGTGGACGGCTCGGCCATCTACCTGTACGGCGAGGGCTGGAACATGGGGGAGATCGCGGACAACGCGCTGTTCACCACCGCCACCCAGGGCCAGTTGGACGGTACCGGCATCGGCACCTTCAACGACCGGCTGCGCGACGCCGTCCACGGCGGCGGCCCCTTCGACGACGACCCGCGCACCTACCAGGGCTTCGGCACCGGGCTTTACACGGCCCCCAACGGATTGTCCAACAAGACCGAGGAGGAGCAGCTGGCCGACCTCGGCCACGCCACCGACCTGGTCAAACTGGGGCTGGCCGGCAACCTGAAGGACTACTCCTTCACCCAGTCCGACGGGACCGTCAAGCGTGGGGCGGAGGTCGACTACAACGGGCAGGCGGCCGGTTACGCCTCCAGTCCGGAGGAGACGATCAACTACGTGGACGCCCACGACAATGAGACGCTGTTCGACCTGGGCGTCTACAAGCTGGCCGCGGACACGTCCATGGCCGACCGGGTGCGCATGAACAGCCTGTCGCTGGCCACCGTGACGCTTGGCCAGTCGCCGTCCTTCTGGGCGGCGGGCACCGAGATGCTGCGCAGCAAGTCGCTGGACCGCGACTCCTACAACTCCGGCGACTACTTCAACGCGATCGACTGGACCGGGCAGGACAACGGCTTCGGCGCCGGGCTGCCCATGGAGTCCTCCAACGGCTCCAAGTGGGACATCCAGCGCCCACTGCTGGCCGACCCCGCGCTCAAGCCCACGGCGGAGGATATTGCCGCCTCCAATGCGCAGATGCTGGACTTCCTGCGGATCCGCACCTCGACGCCGCTGTTCCACCTGGGCTCGGCCGACGCCATCCAGGCCAAGCTCTCCTTCCCGAACTCCGGGACGGACGCGACGGCCGGCGTGATCGACATGCTCATTGACGACACCGTGGGCGACGACGTGGATGCCTCGCTGGCGGGTGTGCTGGTGGTGTTCAACGCCTCCGACACCGAGGTCAGCGAGACGATCACGGACCTGGCCGGCCGGGAGTTCGTGCTGCACCAGGTGCAGGCCGATGGCTCCGACGCCGTCGTCAAGGACTCGACCTTCGACGCGGCCACCGGCACCGCCACCGTCCCGGCGCGCACCGTGGCGGTCTACGTGGAGAAGCAGGCGGGTGGCTCCACCGAGCCGACGGCCGAGCCCACCGCAACGGTGGAGCCCACCGTCGTGCCCACCGCCTCGCCCACGGTTACCCCGGCTGCGCCCGGAGTCGTCGTGCTGTTCCGCGCCGGCGTGGTGGTGACCGTGGTGATCGCGACGGGCCTGTCACTGGCCGCGGTGGCCGCGTTCCTGCTCCGGCGTCTGCGCTTCTGAGCCGTAGCGCGTAACAACGCGGGCGGTGTCCGGGACCGAGTGATTGGTTCCGGGCGCCGCCCGCGTCGTCGCCCGCCGTCTGCTACGCGGGTTGGGCGTTAACAACGCTACTTAACGTTCTGCTGTATACCTCGGAGCCCTTCAGCAGACCGTTAACCGGCGTTGTTAACGGCGAAGTGGCGTTGCAGACGACCACCGGCCCCGCCGGCGCCGCGACGCCCGCCGGGACGGCCCCGAAGGCGCTCGCCTCCGTACCGTCCCGGCGGGGCTGGTGATGGTCTGCGCGGTCGAGGTGTCAGCTCACGCGGTCTCTGCGACTGCGGCGCGCGTTGACGTATGCGCCGAGTGCGAGCAGGGCGAGGCCGCAGACGATCCAGGCGGTCAGTACCCACGGGCTGGCTCCCATGCCGGCGCCGTCGAAGTACGCGGCGGAGCGCAGCCAGGTGCCGGCCGCACCCACCGGCAGCAGCTGCCCGAAGGTTCCCCATCCACTGGGGAGCCACTGCCAGCCGGTGGCGAGACCGGAGAGCGGGTTCGCCACGAACAGCATGAGTACGGCTCCGAGTCCGAAGCCCGCGTAGCCCAGGGTCTCCTGCAGGCCGATCAGAGTCAGGGAGATCGCCGCGATGCCTAGGCTCAGGCCCGCCCACAGCAGCAGGAAGGAGCCGTCGACGGCGCCGAACCAGGTCTGCAGCACGGCGGCGACGCACAGTCCGCCGAGCGCCGCGATTGCGACGGCCCCCAGGGCTCGCCTCCACGGGGAGGTGCGCAGCACCAGGCTCAGGATCACGCCCGAGGCCATGCCGCCGAACACGAGCGGCAGCGCGATGGCGGACAGTCCAACACCGGAGGGGTCGGCTTCCGTCAGCGGGGCGACGTCGGTGACGGTGACCGTCTGCGAGGCGCTCGCCTCCTGCTGCACCTGCAGGAGCGTGGCGGCGTCGGCGCCCTGCGCCTGGGCGGCGGCCACGGCCTGGGCGTCGGACTGCGCCTCCAGCGTGGTCGCGAGATTGGTCAGCAGGGCGGCGTAGGGACTGCCCGCGCCGGAGGCGGTGACGACCTCTATCTGTTGGCCGGACTCGTCGGCGGTGATGGTGATCCCGCCGATGGCCTCACGGTTCTCAACCGCGCCGGCCACAGCCTCGCCGTCCGCGACGACGGTTACGTCGAAGACCCCGGGTGCGGCGGTATCCAGCTGCGTCAGCAGCTGGTCCTGCACGGCCTGCGGCGCCGAGAGGGCCAGCGGCAGGTCCTGTGCCCCGGAGTTGATGGACGGGGCCAGGAACGCCAGGAGCATGAGGATGATGACGACGGGGATGCCGAGTGTGGCGAGCAGGAGCCCGCGGGTGGAACGCCGCGGGTCCGAGGGTGTGTTGGAAGCCGACGCGGCGGTAGGGGTTAGGGCGGTCATCGGTTGCTCGATTCTGTAAGTGGAGTAATTCGCTCCGGAAGTGATCCGGAGCGTATCGCTCCGGATGTAGTCTGGGCAAGTCCGCGGGACCGGCTCGCGGGGGAGAGGAGCATCACCATGCGGGTGGACGCCGTCGCCAACCGGGACTCGATCATCAAGGCGGCCCGGGAGCTGTTCGCCGACGTCGGCGTCGACGTCCCCGTCAGAAGGATTGCCGCGGAGGCGGGAGTCGGGATTGGCACGCTGTACCGGCATTTTCCAGACCGGATGAGTCTGGTGGTCGGGGTCGCCGACGAGGTCTACGAACAACTTGATGCGGTCGCGGGGCGCTGCGAGCAGGCGTGGGACCGTGACCCCGAGGCCGCCTGGGCCGGTTTCGTGCGTGAGGTGGCATCGTTACGACTGGGCCGGCTGCTGACTCAGGTCGGTACCCGCTCCGAGCTGTTCGAGGCCGGCGGACTGGGACCTGCACTGCGCGAGCGCGCCGTCGCGCGCATCTCCGGTTTGCTTCAGGCGGCCCACGCTGCCCGATTGGTGCGTGAGGAGGTGGACCCGGTCCGCTTTCAGATCGGCGTGGTGGAGGTGTCGCGGCCGCTGGGGGCGATCGTCGATGAAATGGCTCCCGGCTGGCAGGACTGGCTGGTCGACGTCTACTTGCGCGGCCTGCGACCCTGAGGGCGAGCGCGCCGTCCGGGCCGCGCTGCTGCGGTGTCTTGACACAGCTTGCTACTCCCCGGAGGCATCGGACTACACTCGGCGCCAACAGGCAGGAAGGTGTTCCTATGGCCATCGTCGTCCCGGTGCATCACGACGCCCCGGTCCGCCACGAGCTCCCCGGCGTCGGAGAGGCCCGCGCCTACTGGGTGGACGAAACCACCCTGGCCTGGCCGGACGACCTGATGCCGGCGATGGTGGACGTCGAGGCGCTGCGCGTGCGCCCACCGGTCGGCACCCCGGCTCACACCCCCGTCACCTTCGGCCTGGTCGCCGCCCCCGCCGGCGGTGCTCGCCTGGTCGACGGCATCCTCGATCCGGGTCCCGAGGGCGAGGAGATCCCCCTGTGTATCCACGGCTCGCTGGAGGACCTGCTCGGTGAGGAGGCCATGGCCGCTCACCCCGCCCTGCGCGGCTACCTGGCCCTGTCCCTGGAGGACGAGTTCGGCGGTCGCCGCGTGGAGCGCGAGGACATCACCATGCTGCTGGCCGGCCAACTCGCAGTCGTCCAGCGCACCGCCGCGTCCACCGGCGGCTGGGTCACGGCCTTCACCGGCGTGCAGATCTGGCCGGTGCTGGACCGCCTGTACGCCGACGCCGCGGCTCGGGACGGCTCGGCGCCCCTCGGCGCCCACATCGCCCCCGACGGCGCCCCCGCCTTCGCCCTGTGGGCCCCTACCGCCGTCGACGTCACCCTGCTCGCCTGGCCCACCGGCGACCCCACGGGCTCCGTCCCGCTGGTCGACGGCGATCCGATTCGCGTGCCCGCATACCGCGCCGAGGCCGAGTCCTGGGACGGCCGCTGGGAAGTGGACGCGAGCAGTTCTCGTGCCGCGGGCATCGACGCCGGCTCCCAGTACTTATGGGAGGTACGCGTGTACGTCCCCGCCACCGGGGCGATTGAGACGAACCTGGTCACCGACCCGTACTCGCGGGCACTGACCGTCGACTCGCGCCGGAGCGTCGTCGTCGACCTGGGGCAGCGCGCCCTCAAACCGTCCGCCTGGCGGGAGAACCTCGGCCCCATCGTCACCAATGACGCGGCCCGCGCCATCTACGAGCTGCACGTGCGCGATTTCTCCGCCGCCGACACCTCCGTCCCCGAGGAGCTGCGCGGCACCTATGCCGCCTTCACGCTCGCCTCCGACGGCACCCGCCACCTGCGCAGTCTCGCGGCCGCCGGTATCGACACCCTGCACCTGCTGCCCACCTTCGACTTCTGCTCCGTGCCCGAGGACCGTGCCGCCCAGCACAACCCCGAGATTCCCGCCGACGCCTCCCCGGCCTCCCGACGCCCCCAGGCCGCCGTCACCGCCGTCGGCGACTCCGACCCCTACAACTGGGGCTACGACCCCTGGCACTGGCTGGCTCCCGAGGGCTCCTATGCGCGTGCGGGCTGCCAGGACGGCGGGGCGCGCGTGCGCGAGTTCCGGGAGATGGTCGGCGCGATCCACGGCATGGGTCTGCAGGTGGTGCTCGATCAGGTCTTCAACCACACCGGGGCCTCCGGGCAGGATCCTCATAGCGTGCTCGACCGGATCGTCCCCGGCTACTACCACCGCCTCGACGCCGCCGGGAACGTGGAGATGTCCACCTGCTGCAACAACATCGCCACCGAGCACCGGATGGCCGAGCGGCTCATGATCGACGCCTGCGTGTCCTGGGTGGTCGACTATCGGGTGGACGGCTTCCGCTTCGACCTGATGGGCTACCACTCGCTTGAGACCATGGCCCGGCTCCAGGACGCGCTGGCGGAGGTCGCGGACGACGCCGTCGGCCACCCCATCTACCTGTACGGCGAGGGCTGGAACATGGGGGAGGTGGCGGACAACGCGCTGTTCACTCAGGCCACCCAGGGGCAGGTCGGCGCGCTCGGCATTGGCACCTTCAATGACCGCGTCCGTGACGCCGTCCATGGACGCGGCGCGGACACCGACCCGCGGGTGCCGCAGGGCCTGGGCAACGGCGAGCTGACCGACCCCAACGGCTTTGACGACCGCTCCGAGGAGACTCTGCGGAACGACCTCGCCTGGCGCGCCGACCTGGTGCGCCTGGCCCTGGCCGGGAACCTGCGGGACTTCGAGCTGCCCGGTCCCGACGGGCAATGGGTCAGGGGGGAGGAGATCCGCTACGGCGAGGAACCCGCCGCCTACGGGCTCGCCCCCAGCGATTCCATCAACTACGTCGACGCCCACGACGACGAGACCCTGTTCGACCGGCTCGCCTACAAGCTGCCGCTCGGCACCCCCATGGCCGAGCGCATCCGCATGAACACGCTGTGCCTGGCCACCGTCACGCTCGGGCAGTCCCCCTGCTTCTGGGCGGCGGGCACCGAGCTGTTGCGCAGCAAGTCGTTGGACACCGACTCCTACAACTCCGGCGACCACTTCAACGCCATCGACTGGACCGGGCGCGACAACGGTTGGGGTCGGGGGTTGCCGCCCGCCGCCCGCAACTTCGACACCTGGGTGGTGCAGGCCGGCATCCTCATGCACGAGGATCTGCGTCCCACCGCCGCGGATATTGCCGCCGCTCAGGAGCAGGCCCTCGACCTGTTGCGGCTGCGGCGCTCCAGCCGGCTGTTCTCCCTGGGGACGGCCGCGCTCATCCGCGAGCGCGTCTCGTTCCCCACCGCCGACGACGCCGCCCCGGGGCTGGTAATCATGCTGATCGACGACGGCGCCGGGGACAGTGACATTGACCCCGACCTCGACGGGCTGCTGGTGGTCTTCAACCCGGAACCCGGCACCGTCAAGCAGCGGGTCGACGCACTGATGGATCGCTACTTCGAGTTGAGCGACATCCAGATGGAGGGCGCCGACCCGATCGTCAAGGACACCCGCTTCGACGCCAACACCGGCGTCATCACCGTCCCCGGACGCACCGTCGCCGTCCTCTACGAGCGCTGACAGTCGCTCACCGTGCCCCCTCGCCGAGATCGGTCGATATAACCATCGAGATCGGTCGACGTTACCGTCGAGATCGGTCGATATGGCGTTGCGCGGTGAGTCGGTATTCCCTATCCGTGACGGAGTACCTGCTGTTGCAGACGAACAGTCGGACAGTATCAGTTGCTGCTGAGTCTTTGATGCAGGGAACGAAGGGTCGCAACCAGCGCTGGCACGTCACGCTGAACGGTCGCTGACACGATGGTTGGATCGACTTGCAGGTAGCCGTGAGCAATGCGATTGCGCATTCCTCTTAGGAGGTGCCATTCCCCTTGGGCTGCCTCATCTCGTAGACGGGGTGGGAGCGCGCCGAACGCCTCAATGCCTGCAGCCAGGCGGAGCGATATCGCGTCAAGAGTCATGGGGTCGGTGATATCACGCTGAGCGTAGGCCTGTGCGGCTTCAAAGTGGTAGAGGGCTTCATCGATGAGCTCAAGCGGCGTGCGACTCGTGGGAGTCATAGGGGGACCGCCTCTCGGAGAACGCGATCGCGCATATAGGGGGCGACAGCGGAGTCGGGGACAAGGTCGACGCTGGTCCCCAGGATAGTTTCAAGGCGGGCCTCGAGCCGCTCCAATTCCATGAGGCTCATGGGGTGATCCATTTGAAAAAGCAGGTCGATATCTGAATCCTGGTGGTCTTTGCCGGTGGCTACCGAACCGAAAACCCTCACGTTGGAGCCCCCGGCCTCCTTGATGCACTTGGTCACCTCGGCGCGACGCGCACGCAAGCAACGAGCAAGCGGAGTTGTCCCATGAAAGTGGAGGAGGCGCGACACCTCGGGTTGAGAACGACCGATTTGGGTGGCGATCTCGGTTTGCGTCATGCCTGCGCGATGGGCGGCACGTACTGCAGAGACCAGACGCGCGCGCGCTTCGCGCACGTCCGCGTCGGTTTTCCGCGCGATTGTTGCGAGTTCGGAGGCAGAAGAAGGTGCCGCCATGGGCTAAGTATAGCAACTCTTATGCACGAAGGTGAACCGAATGCGTGTGGCCCGCCCGCGCTCGAGTGGTGGTTGCTGAGGCATCAGTTGTCGGAGCGGAGCTTGGCGCGCAGGTCGTCCCAGTAGGCCAGGCGCTCACGGATGCGGCGCTCCTGCCCGTTGGCGGTGGGCTCGTACAGGCGCTCGCGCTGCTCGCGCGGCGGCAGGCCCTCCGGCATGTAGTCGGCGCCGGAGAAGCCCTCGGGGGTGTCCGGGTCGTACTGGTAGCCCTCGCCGTAGCCGAGCTCCTTCATCAGCCGGGTGGGCGCGTTGAGTATGTGCGCCGGCGGCATGAGCGAGCCGGTTTGCCGCGCAAGTTTCATCGCCCGTCCCAGGCCCCGGTAGACGCTGATCGACTTCGGCGCCGTCGCCAGGTAGACGACCGCCTGAGCGATGGCGAGCTCGCCCTCCGGGGAGCCCAGCCGTTCGTAGGTGTCCCACGCGGCCAGGGTCATCTGCAGCGCGCCGGGATCGGCCATGCCGACGTCCTCGGAGGCGAAGCGCACCAGCCGCCGCGCAATGTAGAGCGGGTCCTCTCCGCCGGCGAGCATGCGTGCCAGCCAGTACAGGGCGGCGTCCGGGTCGGAGCCGCGCATGGACTTGTGGAGTGCGGAGATGAGGTTGTAGTGCTCCTCGGAGGACTTGTCATACAGGGGCGCCCGGGAGGCGACGACGGCGGTCAGCGCCTCTTCGTCCAGCTCGGCCGGACCGGTGGATGCGGCCTCCGCGGGCGCCGCGGCTCCCGCGGAGGCATTGTCGGATTGTGTGCTCGCAGGTCGACCAGCGGTCGCGGCTGGGACGATGCCGCTGCCCTCCTGTAAGCCCGTCACCCCTTTGGAGTCCGCATAGCCGACAACCTGCTCAACCATGCCCAGCAGGTAGCGGCCGTCGCCGTCGGCCATGGTCAGCAGCGCGCGACGGGCGCCGTCGGTCAGCGGCAGTCGCCGACCGAGCAGCGCCTCGGCGCGGGCGAGGAGTTCGGCCAGGGCGTCGTCGTCGAGGCGGTGCAGCACCAGTACCTGGCAGCGGGACAGGAGCGCCCCGTTGAGCTCGAAGCTGGGGTTCTCGGTGGTGGCGCCCACGAGCACCACGGTGCCGTCCTCCACATACGGCAGGAAGGAGTCCTGCTGGGCGCGGTTGAAGCGGTGGATCTCGTCGACGAACAGCAGCGTTCCCTGGCCGACCTCACGGCGGCGCGCGGCGGCGGCGAAAACCTTGCGCAGGTCGGCCACGCCGGAGAAGGTGGCCGACACCTGCTCGAACACCAGGCCGGTGCGGTCCGCCAGCAGCCGGGCGATCGTCGTCTTCCCGCAGCCGGGTGGGCCCCACAGGATGATCGAGGCCAGGCGTCCGGCCGCGACCATCCGCCCTAGCGGCGCGTCCGCGGCCAGCAGGTGGTCCTGACCGACGACGTCGTCGAGTGTGCGCGGCCGCAGCCGGTCCGCCAGCGGGCGAGTGGGGTCGTCGACGATCGGGCCGCCGGCGTCGGCCGCGGCGTCGAAGAGCGAGGGCGCGTCCTGCGGGGTCATGGCACCAGGCTACGGGGCCGGCCCGACGGCGTGCACAGCTACTGGGCTCGTCTCACCTCCCAGGCGGTGGCTCTACCCGTGCCGAGTTCACCTGTGTAGGAGGTCAGAACCAGGGCCCGGGCTCGGTCAAGGTGGCACGGAATGCACCGCTTTAGGAGCCTGCCCGGTAGTGAGCGCTCGGTGATTCGGCGGAATCGGGCCGTTTCTGACAGCGTGGTGCGCGCGATGTGATTGAAAGTGGTGCATCTGGTGACAGGCGTGGGCCTGCGGGTGGGTGGCGGCAGGGGAAGGAGCTTGCCTCCCGTCAAAAAATAGCTATCATATTGCTATAGCTGCTGCGGGAGTCGGGAGGGGTTCGCCTCCGCCGCTGCGGCTGGAACCGGAGGTCGCCATGTCCACGACGCCGCGCGTCACTGCTCCCCAGCAGGACCCCGTCCCTGCTGCAGGACGTGTCGATATAGCGGAGAGGCCCGTCACCTGCGTGGGGGCCGGGCTTGCCTTCTTAGGCCTGTTCACGTTGCTGTTGGTGTTCGCCGGATCGGTGCTCGCCTTCGGTGTCGGCATTACGGTGATAGAGAAAGGGGATGAGAGTGGCGGTCTCCCGCTCGCGGGTGGGGGTCTGCTCGGGGCCGTCTTTGCGGTCGTATTGCTATTAACGTCCTTCGCGGTGGTCGCACCGGGACAGACCAGTGTGCGCCAGTTCTTCGGCCGCTACATCGGCACCGTGCGCCGCACCGGCCTGGTCCTGCTGCCGCCGCTGACATCCGGCAAGAAGGTGTCCATCAAGGTCCACAGCTTCGAGACCAGCGAGATCAAGGTCAATGACCTGGACGGCAACCCCGTGGAGATCGCCGCCATCGTCGTCTGGCAGGTGGCCGACACCGCCCGCGCCGTCTTCGCCGTCGAGGCCTACGAGGACTTCATCAAGGCGCAGGCCGAATCGGCGCTGCGGCACGTGGCCACCACTCACCCCTACGATGAGTCCGGCCCGGGCGAGACCTCGCTGCGTGGCGGCACCGATCTGGTCTCCGCCGAACTCGCGGAGGAGGTCGCTGCGCGCGTGGCGATTGCCGGCCTGGAGATCATCGAAGTGCGCATCTCCTCGCTCGCCTACGCCCCGGAGATCGCCCAGGCGATGCTGCAGCGGCAGCAGGCCGGCGCCGTCATCGCCGCCCGCGAGCAGATCGTCGAGGGTGCGGTGACCATGGTCGACCAGGCCCTCAAGCGGCTGGAGGCCGACGACATCGTGTCCATGGACGACGAGCGTCGCGCCCAGATGGTCTCCAACCTGCTGGTGGTGCTCTGCTCCGACCAGCGCACGCAGCCCGTTGTCAACACCGGCTCCCTGTACGCCTGAGGGTCGCCTGCGCGGATTCGGAGGATGCCGATGGCAGGCGGTAAGCGCAAACAGGTCCTGCTGCGGCTCGACCCGGCGGTCCACGCGGCCATCGCCAAGTGGGCCGCCGACGACCTGCGCTCGGTCAACGCCCAGATCGAGATCATCCTGCGCCGCGCGCTCGACGACGCCGGCCGGGGCGTAAAGGCCGCTCCCATGCGGGGTAGGGGCCGGCCCCGGAAGGACGCCGACGGCGCTGGACGCGCCAGCGGCGAGGACGGCGGCGCCGGTGGGAGTGGTGCCGGGGGTTGACGGCGCGAGTGGCGTGGAGTCGGCCGGTGGCGGGAGTGCCGTTGGCGCAGTCTGGCAGCGGCGCGGTGGCCACGGCGGGTGAACGCTCCTAGGTCGTGTTGTGTAAGTCGTTTGTGCTGGTGGGGCGGTGTTGGCGATGTGGGTGGTGTCTGGTTCTGGTAGCGGATGGTGAGTTCGTCGTATCTGGTGGCTACGGGGCTCCAGCTTGAGTGAGCTGTGTGCACCCGTCGAAGGGGGCGAGTGGGTCTTGCACCGCCCCGGTTGGACCGCCCACGCCCCGGTTGGACCGCCCTAACCGGCGGCTACGGCGGTCCAACGGGGGAACAGGGGTCCAACCGGGGAACAGCGGTCCAACTGGCAGGCTCAACAGCCACACACCGCCACCCAAGCACTTACACAACAGGACCTAGACGGATCGGGCCGACTGTGCTGGGAACGCACTATTGACGCAGTGATGCGGTGATGCGATGATGTTTTCATGCGTACAACGCTGGATATCGATGATGATGTTCTCGCAGTGGCGCGGGAAAGGGCACGCCGGGAGGGCATCTCCCTAGGCCGGGCCGTGTCGGACTATGCGCTGCGCGGGATTCGCGGCAACGGGGCCGAACAGGGCTCTCGCGGGGTTCCGGTCTTTTCGCCTCCGAGCGGGCAGTCGGTTCACACCGTGACTTTGGACCTCGTTGAGAGGTACCGCGATGGTGACGCGTGACCGCCTCCCGCGCCTACTCGACGTCAACGTTATGCTCGCTCTTTCCCTCACCAATCACGTGCATCACGCGGTGGCCGGCCATTGGTTTGAAGGTGTGGGGTCTTGGGCCACGTGCCCGTTCACCGAGGCCGCGTACTGCAGGCTCCTGTTGAACCCACGAGTCGTCGGATTCGAGATCGGCGTTCCGGAGGTACTGAGCGGGTTGCGTACTTTTTGTGCGGTCAAGGGGCACGAATTCATAGAGGACTCGGCCTCGTTGACTGCGCCCCTCATCCAACTCGAACGAATGGTTGGGCATCGTCAGGTCACCGACTTCCACCTCGTGGACCTGGCGGCGCGCTCCGGAGCTGTGCTCGCGACGCTAGATGCGCGGATACCAGCAGCTCTTGCGAAGAACGACCGCCGCTTCGTGGAGGTCATACCAGTCGACTGACGTGACGCAGTCCGGATGTGGGGTCGGGGTGTCCGGATCTATGACAAACGGGCTCGACGGTGTTAGCGGCTGCGGACGAATCGTTGGAATTATGCGGGTGCCGAATCGGGCCTGGCGGGCGTCGACGGTCGTTTGTCATCGATTTGGACACCGCGTCTCCGGACAGCCGGCTCGCAGGCCGTCGGGCGGGCAGTGGCGGTCTGTGCAGCTCCGATGACGCCGACCTCAACCGGCCTCGACATCCTCAAACCCGAAGAGCCACCCGACCGTCCTGCAAATTGACCAGCAGGACATCGCCGGGTTCCCTCCGCGGACTACACACAAGCCACCCATTGCGCGGTGTTGTGGCAACATCTATTCCGTCGAGCGCGAGTCGACCGGTGGACCAGGCAATGCCGGCCGCTGACACCGCCACGATGTTCAAGTCAGTGATGAGCAGTAGCAGCCGCGGATCTTGAATGTACCGCGTATCGACAACCGAGCGGCGGGCCTGTCTGATCTCCACGAATGAATGCGGGTCACGAGTGTCGCCTAGAAACGGTGTGCCGCGACTAATGATGCATGCGACCCACTCCTTCGGTGTCGCGTACACCCCGGTAAGAGCACGAATACCCGGTCGGGCGGAGTGAATCCCGAGGGTGTACGCGGCAGCGTCGTCAGGCTCCACAAGGTAGGTCACCATATAGGCCCCGAGGTTGCTCCCTATCTCGTGGTCCGGTCCTTCGGGCGGCAGATCAATGGCGCTGATGCGGTATCTGGCCGCGCCGAATGGGTCCATCGACTCTCAGCCTACTGCGCGGGCTGGCGACAGCTGGGGCTTGAGGGAGTGGTGCCCGTCTCCGCTGCAACTTCGACCGACTTCGGTGGTGATATCGACCGACTTCGGTGGTGATATCGACCGATCTCGATGGTTACTTTGACCGACCTCGGTGAAGGTGGGTGGCGAGGTAGCGGCCGGTGAGGCTGCCGGTGCGCTCGGCGTCGGCGGCCAGCTGCTCCGGGGTGCCGGCGGCGACCACGCGGCCGCCCGCCTCGCCGCCGCCCGGGCCCATGTCGATGACCCAGTCGGCGTTGGCGATCATGTCCAGGTCGTGCTCGATGACCACCACGCTTGCGCCCCGCTCCACCAGCCGGTCCAGCACGCCCAGCAGCACGCGCACGTCCAGCGGGTGCAGGCCGATGCTCGGCTCGTCGAGCACGAACACCGTGCCGTGCTGGTCGCGGCCCAGGTCTGCCGAGAGCTTCAACCGCTGCGCCTCGCCGCCGGACAGGGCCGTCGTCGTCTCCCCGAGCGTCAGGTAACCCAGTCCCAGTTCGGACAGCAGGCGCAGGTGGCGGCGCACCTTGGGCAGGTCGGCACAGACCCGTTCGGCCTGGTCCACCGTCAGCGCCAGTAGCTCCGGCAGGGACAGCCCCGCGGCATCCCGGCCGCCGTCGTCCCCGTTTGTCTGGTGGCCATCGCCCCCGTCGGCCTGCCGGTCGCCCGCCGCCCGGGCGCCTGCGGCCCCGCCGCCCGGCACTCGGCGGATTTCACGCGCCGCCTCGCCGTAGCGGGAGCCGTCGCACTGGGGGCAGACGATGTCGACGTCGGGCAGGAACTGCACGTCCAGGACGATCTGGCCGGTCCCGTCGCAGTGTTCGCAGCGCAGCGAGCCGGTGTTGTAGGAGAAGTCGCCGGCCTTCAACCCCGCCTGGCGCGCGGCCGGGGTGCGCGCGTACACGCGCCGCAGCTCGTCCATGACCCCGGAGTAGGTGGCCACGGTTGAGCGGACGTTCGTGCCGATGGGGGAGGCGTCGACGACGACCACTCGCTGTGTCTGCTCGGTCTGGATGGAGGTGGCCGGTGCGGGCAGGGGGGCGTCGTCGGCGAGCGCGCGCAGTGCCGGCACCAGCGATTCCAGCACCAGGGTGGTCTTCCCGGAGCCGGATACTCCGGTCACGGCGGTGAGCCGCTGCTCGGGGATGGCGACGTCGAGCGCGTGGACCGTATGGATCGGTGCGGTCTCCAGGTGGATGGCGCCGTGGGCGAAGGCCTCGTCGGCCTCGGCCCGCTCGCGGCAGACGACCTCCGCCCGGCCGGTGATGAACGGGGCGATGCGACTGGCCGGGTCGGCAACCGCCTGCTCCACCGGCGCGTTGACCACGATCTCGCCACCCGCCTGCCCCGAGCCCGGACCGATCTCCAGCAGCCAGTCGGCCTCGCGCAGCAGGGCGACGTCGTGATCCACCACCAGCACCGAGTTCCCGTCCGCCAGCAGGTCCCGCACCACGCCGGTCAGACCGTCCAGGTTGGCCGGGTGCAGGCCGATGCTCGGCTCGTCGAGCACGTAGAGCACCCCGGTGGTGCGGTTGCGTACGGCGCGGGCCAGCTGGACGCGCTGCCGCTCCCCGGTGGACAGGGTGGAGGAGGCCCGGTCCAGGCTCAGGTAGTCCAGGCCCAGATCCAGCAGGCGGCGGGCGGTGACGGTGAGCTCGTCGACGATCTGTCGGGCCATCGCCACCAGCTCTTGCGGCATGGTGTCCGGGATGCCGGCCGCCCATTGCACCAGGTCGCCGAGCGGGAGGCGGCACGCCTCGTCCAGGCCGATGCCGCGCACCTTCGTGGAGCGCACCGCCGCGGACAGGCGGGAGCCGCCGCAGTCCGGGCAGACGGCCTCGTGGAGGAACTTCTCCACCCGCTTCATGCCGCGCTCGTCCTTCACCTTGGACAGCGCGTTCTCCACGGTGTGCACCGCGCTGTAGTAGGTGAAGTCCATTTCGGCGGCCGTGTTGGTCTTCTCGTTGACGTAGAAGAAGTGTCGCTTCTCCGCGGGGCCGTGGAACACGATCTCCCGCTCCTGCTCCGTCAGCTCGTGGAACGGAACGTCTGTGCGCACGCCCATCTCCCGCACGATGTCCTTCATGATCGACCACATCAGGTTCTGCCAGGGGGCGACGGCGCCCTCATCGATGGACAGCGACTCGTCGGGCACCAGGCTCGCCTCGTCCACGGTGCGCACGACGCCGGTGCCCTCGCAGCGGGGGCAGGCACCCTCGGAGTTGAAGGCCATCATCTCGGCGCCCGGGCCGTAGAACTCCACCCCGCAGGTGGCGCAGGTGGTGGGGACCTCGAGGGCGACGTCGGTGCTGGGCGCATTGGGGTGGCCGTTGGGGCAGCAGTGCGAACCCAGGCGGGAGTAGGCCAGGCGCAGCGAGTTGAGCACCTCGGTGGAGGTGCCGAAGGTGGAGCGCACGCCGGGTACGGGCGGACGCTGGTGCAGGGCCAGGGCGGCGGGGACGTGGAGGACCTCGTCGACGTCGGGGCGGGCCGCCTGCGTCAGGCGCCGGCGCGTGTAGGTGGACAGCGACTCCAGGTAGCGGCGGGCGCCCTCCGCGTAGAGCACCCCCAGGGCCAGGGAGGACTTGCCCGACCCGGACACGCCCGCCACTGTCACCAGTTTCCGCAGCGGCACCTCGACGTCGATGTTCTTGAGGTTGTGCACGCGAGCGCCGCGCACACTGATGGTGGTCGGGCTGGACGGGGCAGTGCTGGCGGGTGCGGTGGCTGGCATGGGGCTCAGGCTACGTCGAGGCGCCGACACAAACACGCCGCAGCGTAATAGCATTCCTGCTATACACTTTGAGCATGAGGCGCTTCAACATTGATGCGGCGCCCGAGCTCATCCGTGCCGCACGACGTGACGCGGGGTTGACGCAGACCCAGTTGGCTGAACGTGCTGGCCTGCGCCAGCCGAGTCTGGCCCAGATGGAGTCGGGCAGGCGTTCCGTCTCCGACGAAATGCTGGAACGCGTCCTGCGTGCGGCCGACTACCGTCCGTCCATTCCGCTCGCCGCACACGCCGATGAGATCAGCGCCAGTGCCAGGGCTCACGGCTTCGCGAATCCGCGGGTGTTCGGCTCAGCGTTGCGCGGTGAGGACACCTTCGACTCCGATATTGATCTGCTGGTCACGCCCGCCCCCGGCACCGACCTGTTCGATCTGGCCCTTTTCGCCGCCGAGGTTGAGGAGCTCACGGGATTCCCGGTCGAGGCGGTGGCTGATACCTCGGTGCCCGATGCCCTCAAGAGCGCCGTCCGAGAGGCGGTGCCGCTGTGAACGACGCCGTCAGTCGATGAATGATGACCTGTTCTGGGCGGCGGTGACACAGAGGGTGCCGGAGATCCTGGACCGATTGATCGAGGAGTTGGCAGGGCCGGAGGAACGCTGACGGGCAAACGGCTCGTGGGGCGCCGCCCCCGCTCGAGCCAGAGCCGGCTGTCACCGCCGTCCGAGACGGCTGCGGGGTGTGGGCCAGAATGGGACCGATTAATGTCGGCGGTCGCGCCTATCCTGGCCCCGATGCCGCCCACACTGCCCGCTGCCTTCACTGCCGCCACGCGCGCCTGGTTCGACGCCGCCTTCCCCGCCGGGCCGACGCCGGTGCAGCGGCGCGCCTGGGAGGCGATCGGCCGCGGCGAGAACGCCCTGGTCATCGCCCCCACCGGCTCGGGCAAGACCCTGGCGGCCTTCCTGTCCGCCATCGACCGCCTCGCCCGTCCCGTGGCGCAGAAGGCCCAGGGTGATGAGCCCACCTCGGCCGGTGCCATCCCGGCCGACCTCCGCCCCGCCCAGCAGCCGCGCGGGCGCGGGGTGCGGGTCCTGTACATCTCCCCGCTCAAGGCCCTCGGCGCCGATGTGGAGCGCAACCTGCGTCGTCCCCTGGCCGGCATCACCGCGGCCGCCGCGGAACTGGGCGTGCCCGCGGCACCGATCGCCGTCGGCATGCGCACGGGAGACACCACCCCGGCCGAGCGGCGCCGCCTGCGCACCAGCCCGCCGGACATCCTCATCACCACCCCGGAGTCGCTGTACCTGATGCTCACCAGCGCGGTGCGCGAGACGCTGCGCACCGTGGACACCGTGATCGTCGACGAGATCCACTCCTTCGCCGGCCAGAAGCGCGGCACCCACCTGGCTCTGTCGCTGGAGCGGCTGGACGACCTGTTGCCCCGCCCCGCTCAACGCATCGGCCTGTCCGCGACGGTCCGCCCGCCCGAGGAGATCGCCCGCTTCCTGGGCGGCCCCCACCCGGTCGGCATCATCGCCGACGACGACGCCCACGCCCCTCCCGATGTGACCGTCGCCGTGCCTGTGACGGACATGGCCCGCGTCCCGGCCACGCTCGACCGCCACGAGCGCGCCCTGCGGGGTGCGCCCGGCCGTGGGGGCCCGGACGGAGGGACGGGAATCGGCCGTGGCCCAGGCGGAGGGGTGCGGGCAGGCGGCACTCGCCCGGACGGCCCGACCGGTGCCGCTGGCGGCAGAGGCAGTCGGCAGGCCTGGCGCAGCGATCGGGCCCTGCGTGCCGCCATGGCAGGCGAGATCGCCGGCACCGGAGGATCCGCCGGCGCGGGCGCCCCGGCCCGCATGACGGCCTCCATCTGGCCGCATATCGAGCACGCCCTGCTGCAGCAGGTCCTCACCCACCGCACCACGCTGATCTTCGTCAACTCCCGGGGCGTGTGCGAGCGCCTGACCGCGCACCTGAACGAGGCCTACGCCGCCCATCTGGCCGAACGAGGCGCCGCGTCCGCCCCGGCGGCCGCTCGGGCAGGAGACCGGGCCGCCGCGGCGGGCACGCAGGCCGCCGAAGACCCGGCCGCCATGGAGGACGCTGCTGCGGAAGGCACCGCCACCGCATACCGGGCCACCGCCGAGGACCCGGTCGACCCGCCACCCAGCATCCCCGAGCCCGTCCGCCACCACGAGTCCTGGGAGATGGGCGCCTCCCAGCACACCCAGCCCCTGCCGGCCGACGCCCCGGTGATCGCCAAGGCCCACCACGGCTCGGTATCCAAGGAGCAGCGCCGCCTGGTCGAGGAGGAGCTCAAGTCCGGCGAGCTGCGCTGCGTGGTGGCGACCGCCTCCCTGGAACTCGGCATCGACATGGGCTCCATCGACCTGGTCCTCCAGGTGGCGCCCCCGCCTTCGGTCGCCGCCGGATTGCAGCGCGTCGGCCGGGCCGAGCACCGCGTCGGCGGGCGGCCCCGCGGGGTCATCTACCCGATCGAACGCACCCAGCTCGTGGACGCGGCCGTCGTGGCCGAGGGCATGCGCGCCGGCAGCATTGAACGCACCGCGCTGGTGTCCAACGCGCTGGACGTGCTCGCCCAGCAGACGGTGGCCGCCGTCGCCGTCGAGGACCGCACCGCCGACGACTGGTACGCCACCATCACCCGCGCCGCCCCGTACCGGGACCTGCCCCGCACCGCCTTCGACTCCGTGCTGGAACTGCTCGCCGGCGGCTACGCCTCCGCCGACTTGAGCGACTTCTCCCCACGGATCATCTGGGACCGGTCCACCGGCGCACTCACCGCCCGCCCCAATGCCCAGCGCCTGGCCGTCGCCGCCTCCGGCACCATCCCCGACCGCGGCATGTTCCCGGTGATGCTGCCCGAGGGCGACGCCGCTACCGGCCGCCGCCGCGTGGGGGAGCTGGATGAGGAGATGGTCAACGAGTCCAGCGTCGGGGACGTGATCACCCTGGGTACCGCCTCCTGGCGCATCCGCGAGATCGGGGCGGACCGCGTCGTCGTCGACCCCGCCCCCGGCCGCAGCGCCCGGCTGCCCTTCTGGCGCGGGGAGGGGGCCGGCCGCCTGGCCGCCACCGGTGCCGCCAAGGGCGCCTTCCTGCGCCAGGCGGCCGCGGCCCTGGGTGACGGCGGCTTCGGGGACCCGCCCCAGCCGGAACTGACCGACCGCCTGCGCCGCGCCGGCATGGACGCCGGCGCGCAGGCCAACCTGGTGGCGCTGCTGCGCGAGCAGCGGGCGGCGACCGGCGTCGTCCCCTCCGATACCGACCTGGTGCTGGAGCGGTGCCGGGACGAGGCCGACAACTGGCGACTGATCCTGCACAGCCCACTCGGCCGCCGCGTGCACGAGCCCTGGGCCATGGCGATCAAGGAGCGGACCCGCCGCATGCTGGGGATCGACCCGCAGATCGTCACCGCCGACGACGGCATATTGCTGCAGACCCCGCCCACCGAGCAGCCGCCGGGCGCGGAGCTGTTCATCTTCGATCCGGCGCAGATCGAGCAGCTGGTGCGCACCCGGGTGGACCAGACCGCCGTGTTCGCCGCCCGCTTCCGCGAGTGCGCCGCCCGCGCCCTGCTCATTCCCTCCGCGCGCCCCGGCCGCCGCACCCCGCTGTGGCTGCAGCGGCTGAAGGCCGGTCAACTCCAGGAGGCCTCCCGGCAGTTCGCGCGCTTCCCTGTGCTGGTGGAAGCGGCCCGCGAGTGTCTGCAGGACGTGTGGGACCTGCCCGCCCTGCGCGCCCTCATGGAGCGGCTGGCCGCCGGGGACGCGCGTGTGGTCGAGGCGGTAACGCAGGTGCCCTCGCCCTTCGCCGGGCCGCTGCTGTTCGGCTACACCGGCACCTTCCTGTACCAGTACGACCTCCCGCACGCCGAGCGCCGCGCCCAGCTGCTCTCCCTGGATCCCGACGCCGTGGCCGAGCTTGTGGGCGACGGCGGCATCGCCGACCTGCTGGATGAGGAGGTCATGGCGCAGGTCGAATCCGAGCTGCAGCACCTGGCGTCCGGGAGGCAAGCGCGGGCCGACGCCGAGGGGCTGGCCGACCTGCTGCGTGAACTCGGCCCGCTGTCGGCGGGGGAGTTGGCCGCCCGCTGCCGGGGCGACGACGGCGAATCGGCGGTGCGCGGGCAGTCTGAGACTGCCGCCGCGGGCGAGGATGCGGACGCCGGCGGCGTCGATGCCGCTGGTGGTGCCGCGGGAGGGGACGAGACCGCCGGTGATGTTGGGGGCGGGGCCCCTACGGGAGTGCGCGTGGGGCTCACGGCGCTGGAACGGGCGCGGCGCGCCTTCCCCGTGCGCGTGGGCGGACGCGAGTGCTGGGCGCGCACGGAGGACGCGGCCGCCCTGCGCGACGCCCTCGGGGTCCAGGTGCCCGACTGGGCGGTGCGGCCCGCTGAGACAACGTCGCCCGCACCGGTTGAGCCGGCTGCCGGGCAGGCGGAATCGGGTGTTGAATCGCCCGCCGTCGGCGTCGCGGGGATTTTGGGTGCTCCCGCGGTCGCTGCGGAGGCTTCGGCACCCCGTGGGGCGCTGGCCGACCTGGTGCTGCGCCACGCCCGCACCCATGCTGAGGTGACCGCCGAGGCGGTGGCCGGGGCCTTCGGCCTGGGCATTTCTGTGGCCGCGGACGCGTTGAAGGCGCTGGCCGATGAGGGCGCGCTCATGCGTCTGAGCGGCGGCGCGCAGGTCCGTTGGATGGCACCCGAGGTGTTCACCCGGGTGCGCAACCGCTCCCTGGCGAAGGCGCGGGCCGCCGTCGAGCCGGTGCCGCCCGCGGCCCTGCAGCGGCTCGTGCTGGAGCGCGCCGGTATCACTGCGCGTGCGGAGGAGGCGGGTGCCGCGTCAGCGGCGGCGGGTTCGCCGGGAGCGCAGGGTTCGCCCGGAGCGCCCGGTACCACCGGCGGCAGTGGCGCATTCGGCGTCGCCCCAGGGCTCGGCGTGGAGGCGCTCGCGGAGGCGATTGCCGCCCTGGAGGGCGTGTGGCTGCCCGCCGGGCTCTGGGAATCCGTGGTTTTCCCGGCGCGCGTGGTCGGCTACCGGCCCGCCATGCTCGACGACCTCATCGGCTCCGGAGACGTGATCTGGGTGTGCCGGATACCGGACGGGGTCACGGTGGGCGAGATCGCCTTCTTCCCATCCGACTCCCCGCTGGCGCCCGTCGCCGGAGCGCCCGTCGGTGCGGGCGAGTACGACGCGGAGGAACAGTGGGCGCTGG
>NZ_QMIN01000047.1:50443-92508 GCF_003287795.1 Actinomyces sp. Z5 | reverse complement strand
CGCCGCCGCGGCGTGTGCGCAGTCGCCGCACCCGCCGCTACGGCGGCTACCGCACGGGTTATCTCACCGAACGCGCCCGCCCGGCCGGATCTGCCGGGGCGGCGCAGTCGACGCCGTCCACGTCGGGGCCGCTGCCGCCCCCGGACGCGCTGCGACCCTCATCGGCCTCGACAGCCGGTGGGCTCTCCGCCGCCGGCGGCAGCCCGACGGCGGCCCACAACCCGGCGCTCGCCGCCGCGCTCGCGACCGCCTCCTGGCGTCGGCTCGCCCCGCCGCAGGTCACGGCCGAGGAGCAGGCCGTGGCCGACGTCGAATCCCTGCTCGACCGCTACGGCATCGTCAGCCGAGACGTGGCGCTCGCCGCCGGTATCCCGGGCGGCATCACCCCGCTGCTGCCGGTGCTGCGACGCATGGAGGACACCGGCGTCGTGCTGCGCGGCGCCTTCGTCACCGGGCTCGGGCCGAGTCAGTTCGCCGGCCGGGAGACCGTCGACCGGCTGCGCGCCCTGGCGGGGCGTGACGGCGGACTCGACGGCGCGGCCGCGGGCACGCCAACCGCCGCACAGTTCACGCCGTCGGACGAGCCCGCGGCCGGGCGGGCGCCGGAGCAGTCTTCCGCCTCCCGCCCCGAATCGGTGGCGGTGCTGGATCTGAAGGACCCCGCCTGCCTCATGGGCGGCGTCGTCCCCTGGCCCGAGCCGGCGCTGCCGCCCGACTTGGCCGCGCGGGCCGCGGATGTCGCAGATGAGGAGTTGCCGCGCCCGGCGGCGCGGCAGGGCACGCGCGTCGTCCTGATAGGCGGGCGGCCGGTGCTGCATGCCGCCGAGCGGCTGCGCGCCCTCACCTGCTACACCACGATCCGGGCGGAACTGGAACGGGCGCTGGCCGCCGTCGTCGCCGCCGAGACCCGCGCCGAGCTGCGGGAGACCCCGCGCACCGGCAAGCGCGTGGTGGAGGCCCTCAACGGCGTCTCCGCACTGGACCCGGTGGTCGGCGACCTGCTGGAGACGGCCGGACTGGTGCGCGACCCGCGCGGCATGCGTCTGCACATCGACCCCTACCGGAGCTGAGCCGTGCCCGACCCGCACCCGTTGACCGGGACCCTGTTCGACTCGCCCGTCCCGCCGGGCGGGGGGAGAATGACTCGATGCGACTCCCTGATCCTCGTTTGGAGGCGGCGACCGATGATTGAGACGAGTGCCGGCGCCCTCCACCATCCGAAGGTGGTTGCCGCTACGGAGGAGAACCTTCGACGCGCGGCCCGGGTGGTGTTGGCCGGGGGCGTTATCGTGGCGCCCTCGGACACGAATCTGGCGCTGACACTCGACGCCTGGAACGAGGCTGCCATCGAGCGGGCCTTCGCCATCAAGCGCCGCCCGGCGACCTCCCCACTGACCCTGTTCCTGCGGAACTCCGGGGACTGGGAACGCTACACGCGGGTACCCGCGGCGGACAGGGCCACGGTTCAGGCACTGGCGGCGGCGTTCTGGCCCGGTCCTTTCAACCTGGTCCTGCCGCGCAGCGACGCGGTGCCCGACTTCCTGGTGCGCGGAGGCAGCACGGTTGCGCTCGGGGTGTTGTCCAACCCGACCCTGCAACGACTATTGGACCTCGTCGGTCGGCCGGTGGCGATGACCTCGGCGAACCTGTCCGGGAGGGCCGACGGCGTCCTGGTGGACCTGAAACTCGCGAGCGAGCAGATCGGCGACGCGGTGGACCTGATCCTCGAGGGCGGGCATCAGGGCACCACGGCATCGTCGACGATCGTCAAGGTTCAGGACGGCCGGGCGACGATCCTGCGGGAGGGAGACGTGCGCCCGGGCGCCATTCGTGCCGCCTTGACCGGGGTAAGCGTCGCGACCGACTTCTAGGCGCTCAGGCCGGCGTCGGCTGCTGGCCGCGGCGGACGGACTCCAGCATCAGGGTGGCCACGTCCGTGACGCGCACGTCGGCGCCCTCGGAGGCGACGCCGTCGGAGAGCATAGTGGTGCAGAACGGACAGGCCGTCGCGATCACCTGCGCGCCGGTGCCGATCGCCTCGCGCGAGCGCTCCACCGCGATGCGGGTGCCGATCGACTCCTCCATGAAGGCCCGCGCCCCGCCGCCGCCGCAGCAGAAGCCGCGCTCGTGGCTGCGCGGCATCTCCACGGTGGTGGCGCCGGTCGCCTCCAGCAACTCGCGCGGCGGGGAATAGATGCGGTTGTGGCGGCCCAGGTAGCAGGCGTCGTGGTAGGTGACGGTCGGGGCTGCGGGCGGCGTGGATGACGGCGTCGTCGCGGACGACTCCGGAGCGGGCGCCGCAGCGTCGTCGGGACGGGCGGCCTGCGGCGGGGCGGGACGCAACCGGCCCTCGCGCACCAGCCGGCTGAGCAGCTGCGTGTAGTGCAGCACCTCGTAGTGCCCGCCCACCTGCGGGTACTCGCGGGCCAGCGTGTTGAAGCAGTGGGCGCAGGTGACCACGATCTTCTGCGCGCCGGCCTCGTTGAGCGTCTCGACGTTCTGCGCCGCCAGCGTCTGGAACAGGATCTCATTGCCGGCGCGGCGGGCCGGGTCGCCGGTGCAGGCCTCCGCGTCGCCCAGGACAGCGAAGGACACCCCGGCGGTGTGCAGCAGCTCGGCGACCGCCCGCGTCGTCTTCTTCGCCCGGTCCTCGTAGGCGCCCGCGCAGCCCACCCAGAACAGGTAGTCGACCTCGGAGGCGTCCTCCACGTCCACGCCGACGACCGGCACGTCGAAGTCCAGGCCCTTGGCCCAATCCATGCGCTTGCGCGCCGCCAGGCCCCAGGGGTTGCCCTTGGACTCCAGCTTGCGGAACATCTGCCCCAACTCCTTGGGGAAGGCCGAGGCCATGAGCACCTGCTGACGGCGCACGTCGATCACGTGATCCAGGTGCTCGATGTCCACCGGGCACTGATCCACGCACGCCCCGCAGGTGGTGCACGACCACAGCACGTCCGCGGGGATCACCTCGCCGGCCAGCGGCGCCGGACGCGTGGCCACACCCGTGTCGCTCGGGGCGGCCTTGGCGGCCAGCAGGGCGCCCAGCACGTCGCCGGTGTGGGCGCTGCCCGGAGCCAGGCCCAGATCGTCGTCGTCCTCCAGGCCGTCGGTCATGCCCGCCAGCCGCCCGAGCGGGCCGCGGGCACTGCGGCGCTCGGCGAGCATCTCCTCGGTGACCTCGTCGGGCTCGACGCCGAGTGCGCTCGCCGCCCGCAGGTAAGGGGCGACGGCGGCGTGGTGGTCGCGCAGGGCCAGGGTGAACAGCTTCGGGGACAGGGGCTTGCCGGTGTTCCACGCCGGGCACAGGTCCTGGCAGCGGCCGCACTCGGTGCAGGTGGAGAAGTCCAGCAGGCCCTTCCAGGTGAAGTCCTCAATGCGCTCCACGCCGAGCTTGACCTCGGTGCCCGCCTCCTCGGCAGCCTCCATGGCGGCGTCGAGGTCGTCCAGGGTGTCGGCGGTCAGCGGCCGGCCGTCGGGTAGCAGCAGCGGTTGGGCGGGGCCGAGCGCCTTGGTGCCGTCGGTGTTGCGGCGTGCGTAGAGGTTCACGAAGGCCAGGAAGCGGTGCCAGGCCACGCCCATCGACGGCTGCAGGCCGACCACCACGAACCACCACATGGAGATGACGATCTTGACGGTTGCCACCACCGTGATCGCGGCCGCCAGGGCATCTGCGCTCAGTGGTGCCAGCAGTGGGCCGGTCCAGGCGGTCAGTGGGAAGTGCGTCCAGTGGGCGAGGGCGGCATCGGCCGGGTCGGGGGAGAGTGCCAGCTGGGCGTGCTCCAGCATCCGCAGCGCCAGTACGCAGGCCACCACGCCGGTCACGACGGCCTCCACGAAGTGCGCCTGCCCCTGGCTGGAGCCGGCGAAACGGGAGGTGCGGGTGCGGGTGCCGCCGGCGGAGTCGGCGTCGAAGGGGGGCGCGGCGGCCCGGCGGCGAGTCAGGCGGCGGCGCACCGTGATCAGGTGGACGATGCCCGCCAGGCTCAGCCAGGCGATGCCTTCCACCACCCACGCCCACCAGGCCTGGTGGCCCAGCCACGGCAACTCCCAGTGCGGGCCGGCCAGTACCTGGCCGTAGCCGGTGACCAGGGTCAGGAACAGCAGCGGGAAGCTGACCATCACCAGCCAGTGCGCGGCCCGGATCCAGGGGCGGCCCTTGAAGGCGGTGTGGCCGACGACCTCACCGAGCATGCGCATCAGGCGGCGGCCGATGGGGCGCAGGCGCTCGCGGGGGACGGGGCGGCCCACGCCCATACGGTTGGCGATGGTGCAACAGGCCCGGCCGAACACGAAGACGCCGACCACCGTCGCAACTGCGACGATGACGGTGCACACGACGCGGATGCCCATCAGCCAATTCATGGCGTCAGCCTACGCAAGCGGACGGGTGCGGGTGCGCAGGCGTCACGAAGGGCCGGCTGGGATGCGAGTGGGAAGGGATGTCGGGGTGTGGGGGAGGTGGCTGGGGCGGGGGGTGTTGAGTGTTGGGGTGGGGCGTCGGATTGTCGGTGGCTGGGTGTGGTTGTCGGTGGCTGGTGGGGTCGGGGGTGTCATTGGATGCACCACTTTCAGCTCTGTGACCGCTGCCTGCGTGAGCTGCGTCCGTGGATTTCCGCAGTTTTAGCGTGATCCTGGCGGTGGTGCGGTCTGAAAGTGGTGCATTTTGTGACAGGTGCGGGGTGTGTATCGGGTGGAGGCGGCGGTGCGCGGTTGGGTGGCGGTGTGTGGCTGTGCTGTTGAGTCTTCCAGTTGGACCGCTGTTCCCCGGTTGGACCGCCGTAGCCGCCGGTTACAGCGGTCCAACGGGGGGTGGGCGGCGCAAGACCCACCCACACCGCCAGCACCGCCCCACCAGCACGAACGACTTACACAACATGACCTAGCCGAGGAAGTACAGCTAGCAGTCCGATGCGGTGCCGGGGCAAGCGGCCGGGGCCGGGCATGGGTGGCGGGGCACGGGTTATGGCCCGGCGATCGCCTGGAGCGCCGTGAGGTGGGCCTGCCAGCGTGTGCGGCCCTCCTGGGTCAGGGACATCCAGGTGCGGGGCCGCTTGCCCACGTACCCCTTACGGATGGCGACGATTCCCAGTTCCTCCAGCTGGGAGGCCTGACGGCTGAGTACCGAGTCGCTGACTTGGAGGGTGTCGCGCAGCGTGGGGAAGTCGACCTGCTCCACATTGGCCAGGGCGGCTACCAGGGAGAAGCGCACGGGGTGCATGAGCGCGTCGACAAGCTGGTGACGTGGGTGCCGGGGGGTATCCCCGGCGGCGGGGGCTGTGGAGTCTGTGGCCGAGCCGGTCATCGGACCTCCCGCACTGCACCCCACACAGTCACGGCGATTTGTGCCAGGACCGCGAGTATGGTGAACCACAGCTCGCCCTTCCAAATGACGGTGCTGCCGAAGAGTGTCACTGCCCAGACGGCGACCCAGGAGCGTGTGGAGACGGCCCACCGGCGGGTGAAACCTAGGCTGGTGGCGCGCGCGGTCATGATCATGGCGGCGATGAGGATGGCCAGCCAGATCAGGAAGACGGTCAGGGGGAGCAGGAACAGCCGCTCGTCGGTGAGGCTGATCAGGTAGATGGCGACGGTCAGCATGGAGCAGAGCGAGCCGAGGCCGACGAGGAAGAACGCGTAGGGGGTTCCGGCTCCTGAGACTGCAGCGGCGCCCAGGTGATCGGCCTGGCGCAGTAGGTCGCGCGCCTGCTGGGGGTTCACGCTCAGGAATTCTGAGGGGCGAGAGTCCGAGGACTCCAGGCCCGTCTGCTGAGGGTCGGTGGACTGGAGGTCATTGTCAGGCACGGGAGTGCTCCTTCGTGGTGGAGGCGGGTGTTGCTGCTCGGGCGGTGACCCAGGGGGCCGTCGCACAGGAGATCGTGGCGAGGAGTCCTATGACGCCGGTGCTGACCATGTCCTCAGAGCCGCGGACGACGCCTGCGGCAAGGATGGCCAGCAGCGCGAGGATGACAGTGGCCAGGCCTGCCAGTGCAGCAGGATGGTGGCGGGTGGTGTGAGATGGGCGAGAAGGCGGTGTCAACGGGATGTGGGCACCGCCTGTGCTGCTGGGGGTGTCCGGGTCGCTGCTCGCGGTGCGGTCAGGTGTGAGGTTCGGTCTGGAGTGCATGCCGCAACAGTAGCAAGTACTTTCCGGATCGGCAAGTAGTTACCGCATCGATGAATTATTGTATTTACGTAAAATTCTTGAGAGTGCCGAGAGTCTCCTCCGTGTGTGCTGGGAGGGCGGAACTGAGCCCAAGAGGCAGGCGTCTCAAGGCCGAAGGGGCAAGGTGACGGCCTGGCGGGTGAGGCGAGTTCCGCTTTGATGCACTCGTAGTGGATCTCGGAACGGGCTCGGCTTCGTTGGATGGTGCTCGTATGCGCGCAGGTGGTGGCAGCCACGGCTACAGTGTGCTCGTCTCGCGCCCGGCCACAGGCAACGGGCGCTCCCGCACGAACAGGCACCGATGACTACGCACACTTCACCCCGGCCCACGGGCGCGACTGCAAGCTACAGCCTGGATTCCAGCACTGACGCTGCACCGGCCCTGCCCGAACCCGGGCAGGTGGTGCAGGTGCGGGGCGCCACCTGGGCCGTCACCGACGTGCGCGAGCAGGGCCTGCCCCACAGCCCCGCCGACGATTCACGCACCGGCCTGGAGCACCTGGTCTCACTGCAATCGCTGGCCGAGGATCGTATGGGTGAGGAGCTGACCGTAATCTGGGAGCTGGAGGTCGGCAACTCGTCCGGACCGCGGCCTGCCGGAGACGATCTCCGCCGACTCCTTCGACGACCCGGACACCCTGGGTGCCTTCGTCGACGCCGTGCGCTGGGGCGCGGTCACCTCCGCCGATGCCAAGGCCTACCAGGCGCCCTTCCGCTCGGGCGCCACCCTGGAGCCCTACCAGCTCGAGCCTCTGCGCCGCGCCCTGGAGGCCGCGCGCACCAACCTCCTGCTCGCCGACGACGTGGGCCTGGGCAAGACCATTGAGGCCGGCCTGGCCATCGAGGAACTGCTGCTGCGGCACCGGGCCCGCTCGGTCATCATTGTGTGCCCGCCGAGCCTGGCCCTGAAGTGGCGCGATGAGATGCGTGAGAAGTTCGGCCTGGAGTTCGTGATCGTCGACTCCGCCCGGATTGCCGCTGACCGCCGCACCTACGGCCTGGCTGCAAACCCGCTGCGCCTGTATCCGCGGGTGATCGTGTCTATGGCCTGGCTGCCGGGCGTGCGTGCCCAGCGTCTGCTGCGCGAGGTCCTGGATGACGCCGGCCGCCCGGGCAGCGCCCGCAACTACGCCTTCGACGTGCTGGTGGTGGATGAGGCCCACCACGTGGCCCCGGCGGCGCCCTCGGCCGTTGGCGGCGGCCGCGGTTACGCGGTGGATTCCCAGCGCACTCGGGCGCTGCGCCGCCTGGCCGAGAAGTGTGAGCACCGCCTGTTCCTGTCCGCCACGCCGCACAACGGTTACACCGAGTCCTTCACCGCCCTGCTGGAGATGATCGACCCGCGCCGCTTCGCCCGCGGCGCCGAGATCGACCGCAGGGCCCTGGATGAGGTGACGGTGCGGCGCCTGAAGGCGGACGTGCCGGACCGCGACTTCAAGCGCCTAAAGGTCAACTCCGTGGAGTATGCGGCCGCCGCCGATGAGGAGGAGGCCTACGCCAAGCTGGACTCGCTGCTGCGCGCCTCGGGCCGCCAGCAGGGGCGGCGCAGCCTGGATATTGCCGCCCTGCTGCTGAAGAAGCGCTTCTTGTCCAGCCCGTGGGCCTTCGCCCGCACGCTCGGCAACTACTTGACCGATCCGGTGGCGGCGGGACGCCGTCGTCGAGCTTGGGTCGGTCCTGAGCGGGGCCCAGGCGCGGGCCGTCGCTGCGAGCCTGGAGGCGGGCGAGACCCTGACGCAGGCGCTCGGGGCTGTGGAGGCGTCGCGGCGACGTCGAGTGCGGGAGCTGATGGGCCGGGCCGGGCTCGGCATGTTGGAGCGGGAACGGACCGCGGCGGTGCTGCGCGCCATCGAGGGCGCGCTGGCGCACCCGACCTCCGTCACCCCGGTGTGGACGGTTCCCGGAGGGCCTGGAGCTTTTGGGGTGACGGGGCACCTGACCGGGCTTATCCACGAGCTGGTGACGCGGGCCTACGGGTCGGTCACCTGCTCCACCTACAACATTGCGCGTTCCTCGGCGCTGTGGGAGGCGCTGAAGGAGGTGGCGGCGCGGCCGGAGGTGAGTGTGCGCCTGTACCTGGACACCGACGTGGCCGACGCCGAGTCCAAGCCGTGGGTGCCCACCACCGCGCAGGTCGCGCGCGAGCTGAAAGGCGCCGTGGTGATGCGGACGCGGGCCGGTGAGGACGGGAAGCGGCCGCGAAATCACGCCAAGTTCGTGGTGGTGGATCACCAGATCGTGGTGGTCACGAGCGCGAATATGTCGCGCTCCGCGGAGGAGCGGAACGTCGAGCTCGGCCTGCGCCTGGACGAGCCGCTGCTGGCCCGCGCCATCGAGGACCAGATGCGCGCCCTGGAGCCGCACGTCTATGAACGGGTGGCCGGTTAACGCAGGCTTCGTGATCGCGACTCAGACACGGTTAGTGTCTGAGGGCATGGCTACTATTTGCCCATGGCGAAGGTGGCGTACGGCGATGAGAGCATCCGCAGAAGAGGCGTGCGGAAGCCAACATATCTCTTGGGTGCTTATATTCGTGATGATGCCGCCCCTGATCTTGCCTCCGAGCTGATGGCTCTCGTGCGGGGAAGGAAACTGCACTGGCGAGATTCCATTCCTCGAGTTCAGGAGGAGGCGTGCCGCATAATCAGTTCACACGGCGGAGGCCACTTGATTGTCGCGGCGCGTCCCCTTGCTGAGGGTGTGCGTGAAGAGTCGGCGCGTCAACAGGCGCTTATGACGCTGATGACCATTTTGTCGGGAGGCTACGGCGTAGACGAACTAGTCCTGGAGCGTCGGCAGCAGAAGCAAGATGACAAAGACCGAGCGGTTTTCGCTGTTGCCCGTAAGAGCGGGATGGTTAGCGCTGACTTCAAACTTCGGCACGAGTATGGGAGCCAACAACCCATGCTGTGGGTGCCGGATCAGGTTCTGGGAGCTTACGGCGATGCCTGCATGGGTAAAACTACGGCATGGGCGCTGCTCGAACCGCACGTGCGAATCGAGACGATTCATCCCAGGAGGTAGCGCGAACGCCGGGCCCTGTGACGTCACAGGCGCACCGGCGTTAACTTCCTGTCCGCACCTTGATGCGGCGGCGACGTTAGTGTGCCACCCCCCTCCTCTGAAGGTCAACCCCGCGACGGGACTCATCTCAGGTGCCGACGAAAGTGGTTCGGTGCCTCATCTGGGACTGCTCGCGAGAGTCGCGGATCGTGGTCGTCGCGAGTGCGAATGTGTCGCGTAGCGCGGAAGAGGCTAACGTCGAGCTCGGGCTGCGCCTGGACGAGCCGTTGCTCGCCTGCGCCATCGGGGACCAGACACGCACCCTGGAGCCGCACGTCAACGAGCAGGTGGCTAGCGGCTGAGCGGGCCGGCAGACGGGCGCCGCGGTCGTACCGGGGCACCATGTCCCAGGGCGAGAACCAAGGGAGTGGGGAGGCGGAGCGCCTTGCTCTGCTTGGTCCCGTGAGTAACTGGTTGGCGGTCGGTCACGAGGATGGTGGAAGGGCGAGGTGGCGGAGCGTGAGTGTCGAATGCGCGCGCCGGGCAGTCTCAGGCGGTCTAGCCCAGCCTCGTCCCTGCCTCACGTAGGCCGGTAGTTCGTGTCGGACCCCCGTGGCACTGTGACTGTGGGCGGGAACCGCCGGCCCCGCCCAAGACCCTGACCGGCCGGCGAGAACCGAGGCGGTCATGAGTGAGCGCGAAGACGTGCGTGGTGATGGTTCGCAGCCGCGGGGCACGGCGTCCCTGGATGACGGGAACGATACGAAGGAGCCCGAGCAGGAACCTGCCCCGCAGAAGAGCGAGCCAACGAATTGTGCCAAGAATGTCGTGGGTAGCGAACAGGCCGACGGCCTGCACCGCTTCCTGAGCCGATTCAAGGCTGCATTCGCGGCGGAGAAAGATGACTCCGTGGCCGTCCCTCCCGACCTCGGGTCAGACCGAAGTCTTAAGAAGGGCGAGAACGGTCGAGTCGGCTCGAGGGAGAAAAGAGACAAGCGTTACGAACGAGGCCTACTCTGGGAGCATGGTAGCAACCTCCCTATGCTCGTCGTGCCTGGCATGCTGGCTACTTGTATATGGATGCTGTGTGTGCTGATCGAGAATCATCTCGAATATTCCCCAGAGGTGTTTCTCGCGACAATAATGGACATACGGGAAGCCGGCAGGCGGTGTCTTGCTACCACTGCAAGTCCCGGAGTGGAAGGCCTCAATCAGTGCCCTTACGGGCTGGACATGTCGGTGTCTACAGGGATGACCTTGGTTTCAGGGATGTTTGCCGTCGAGTGCGGCGGCGTTGCGGTGCTCGGATTTCGAGCTCGTGCGCGAATTGGGCAGGGTGGTGACTCTGATGAGACGGTTGCTCGTCGCGTCTTTGGGTCACCCCTAGGGGCGTTATGCTTATGGTCGCTGATGTACTGTCTGTGGGTTCCAATTCTTGGTGTTCTCCTGCTGTGGACTCCAAGCCGTACGGCGGTTCTAAGTCGACCTGTACTTGTGCTGTCAGAGTCGGCTGTGCCTCTATGGTTTGTTGTGGCGGCATCGGTTGTTATTCCGATTTGGCTGTATGGCCGTGTTGTTGAGTATGTGCTAGAAGATGTTGAACGTCGGCGTCGTGCAATACGGTGGGAGTATGAGCGGGCTTACCGCTTGATTCGAGTCAAGGTTGCGTCAGACGTGGAAGCGCGTGACGTGGTGCAGGCGCGCGGCAAGGCGGCGCACGTTGGTCGCTGGATTGCTTTCGGGTTGATGCTGCTTATTGGTCCGCTGCTGGCGGGAACATTCCTGCCGTACGCGCCAGCGCGGTTTCTTGGTATGTTTTCTGTGTTGGCTTTGCTTGACGCCTTTTGTGTATATTTTGTCGCCTACGCCTGGAGCTGGGGTCGAGCTCAGGGTGTTTTTCTTGTGATAGTTTCTGGATTCGCGGGATGTTTCTGTGCAGTGGTGACGGTCATGTGTTTTATGGTGTATTGGATAGTGATGTCTAGTCCGGTGACTATTCCTGCTGCACTGGCTGTATTCGTGCTGCTTGTGCTTGCCTGGTCGGTGGTGATCATGCGTGGAGTTGATGCGGCCAAGCATCCAGTCACCGTGATTCGCGCGCGTCGGGCGTTGCGCCGTAGCGACGAGCTGGTGTGGCTGCGCGCGCAGGAGAAAAGACTTGTACCCATGGGGATGGGTGAGAGTGCTGTGAAGGCGCGGCTCAGAGGGCTGCGCCGTGCCGCGTCGCGCAAGCGCCCGTCAAAGCGCTTGCGCGCTGAACGCCTTGAGAGGCTGCGGCGAAATGACAAGCGGTGCTGACGACGCGTCGGAAGCACTGCTGCTGAGCGGATCATCTCATTGGCCCGCTGATGGGTCACGTCGCGGAGGAAGGAATGCGGACATGACCTCGACGCGGGGGCGCACGCCGCGGCCACGCTGTTTCTCGACCAGCCCCATCTTGACCAGCCCGTTGACGTCGCGCGTAACGGTCTTCGAAGTCTTGTTCCGATACGCCTCGGCGAGACCTCGGTCAAGGGTCGTCACATCGCCGATTGGGGTCCAACGGTCGGCGGGCAGGGCCAGTACGAGGTCTCTCATCCTGGTTCGCGCTTGGGTGTGCTGACCATGGAACCGATCGTGGACGTAGGACTGCCACATGATGGATAACTGCATCTCTTGCACTTGCGCGATCTGCTCGCGTAGACCATCCACAAGGCCCTGGGCTGCGTAGTGGACGAAGTCCTCTGCCGGGTAACCGGGGCGTACGCTGGTCTGCTCCAAGATGGAGTAATACATGTCGCGGGTCTTGTTGTAGTGATCGGACAAGAGATGGGCGGCGGGTACGGGAACTCCGGCACGTATGAGCAGTTCAAACTCCAGCAGGCGGGACATGCGTCCGTTCCCGTCGCCGAAGGGGTGAATCCAAGTCAGGTGCAGGTGGGCCAGCGTGGCCAGTATGAAGGCCATGGGCGTCCGCAGGGCGGGGTCGTCACCCAACTGGGAGAGCTCGTTGTTCAGCCATTCGCACAGACGATCGACTAGATACTCGCAGTCTTCCGGTGGCGCGCCGCGATAGCGTCCGACCAGCACATCGTGCGTACGGAACTCGCCGGGAACAACGTCCTCCTTCGCCGGCTGACCTACCATCAGACGAGCATGTTGAGCCTTCAATCGCGTGGCCGACAGCGGCGGGGCGTTGTCGGGCAGGCACTCTTGGATGATGTCGTTGAACAAAGACACCAGGTTCTCGATCTCCTGGCGCTGATACGCGCGCGACGGTGGAGTGTTGGCTGCCCCCTCGACGATGTCGCGTACTTCGGCTTCGGTCAGGGTGTTGCCTTCGATGCTGGTTGTGCCGTACGCGCCGCGCTCCAGGCTGATCCGGTTGAGCCCTTCTGCGAACGAGGGGGGCATGGCCGATCCGGCCAGGTGCTCACATTTCGAGGCGGCCTCGCCTAACAGAACCCAGGTCCTGGGACTCACTCTGTCCGCACTGAAGCTGAAGGTGATCCATGGATGAGTGCTGAGATAACGCCGATTGGGGGTGGTTGACACGATTATGGCCACCTGTTCTGTCCAATGAGTCTGTCCACTGTGGTGGACAGTGTAACGGGCTGCGGCTGCCAGCGCACGCGGTACCGGGGCGAGTGCCTGCAGACCCATGAACATGGCGGCTGGGATGCGGGTGGGAAGGGGGGTCGGGGTGCGGGTGAGGTGGTTGGGGTGGGGGGTGGTGCTCGGGTGAGGTGGCTGGTGGGGTCGGGGGTGTCATTGGATGCACCACTTTCAGTTCTGCGGCCGCCGGCCGTGTCAGCTGCGTCCGCGGATTTCCGCGGTTTCGGTATGTTTCTGGCAGTGACGCGGTCCGAAAGTGGTGCATTTTGTGACAGGTGCGGGGTGCGTATCCGGTGGAGGCGGCGGCGTGCGTGCGGTGGCTCGGGGTGGCAGGCCCGTCGCCACGCTGAGGGTCGTGGCTCCGGAAGAGCGTCGTTCCTTCGGGGTGCACCCCGATCTCAAGGTTCCCGATGAGTTCTTCTTCGCGCCTCTGGCGGAAGGCAGGGGCGCGAAGGTCAATCTGGCTCGTTGTCCACGTTACCTACGCCGACGATGACGTTCTCGGGACCAGGCTGACGGTCGGCCTGGTCCGGTGGCCCATGTGACCTCGGATCACGCCGTTGTACCTGCCTGCAACGAGTTTGCGCTGACAGGGATTCACGTGAGGAGTGCTCGCGCCGATCCACTGCGGCTCGCGGCGCCGAAATGAGTCTCCCGCCCGGCGCGCGCCGGACAGTCGGGTGTCGGTACGCGCTTGGTGCCCGCCGCGGCCGACAGGCCCGCCGCTGGCCTCGCTCGCCCGTTCCCGATACGCTGCGTGAGACTGGCGGTGCACGGTCGTCTGGGCGCACCGTGACCGCGCCGCTCGGCAGCTTGTCGGCGCGATAGCGGACCGCTGGCGTCATGAGACTCAGCAACTCAGCCAATACCGGACCCCAGGGAGCGCATCCATGAGCCCACGCCGCGAGAACGACGACCATCACGAGCCCGACGATCCCGACATCGCCCAGGCTATGCGGGAGCGCCGACAGGAACTGGGGCTGAGCGTGCCGGTGATGGCAGCACGCGCCGGCGTTTCCGAGCAGACCTGGCGCAACTACGAGGCCGGCCGCACCCAGGTGCGCGGCGACAAGCAGGCGGGCGTGTGGGAGGCCCTCGAATGGGAGCCGCCCACCCACGTGGCCGCACTGGACGGCCTTCGCGCCTACCTGCAAAGCGGCGCAACGCCAATGGGCATGGCTGGTGGCCCCGGCGACCTCGGCACCGCCTTCGGCATCCCTGGATACGACATCCCTGACGAAGCCTACGACGCCTTCGAAGGCCTAGACGCCGAGGACCTGGCCGCCCAGGCCGCCGCCGAGCTCCCCATCCCCGACTGGGATGACATCCCTACGGTGTTTTCCGAGGTCTACTCCCCGCGGTTGGCCCGCATGCTCGGGGAGGACGCCGCCCGCTGCTTCGCCCTGGGGACCTTCCTGTTCGACATGTCCGTCGCCGAGGACCTCGAGGGCCTGGCATCGCTTCCCCGCGGCGCCCACCTGGGCCAGCTCGACGAGACCCACATCGGCTCCACCCTGCCGCAGTTGTGGCTGACCCGCTACGACTACGAGTTCGTCTTCCAGTTGCGCGGCACCGCCCGGGACATGACCCTGCGTTTGACCGACGCCGGCCCTGCGGACGGTGAGCCGCTGGTGCGCAACCTGGCCGACGCCCTCGTGCTCCACGACATCTTCAACCTCGGCGGCGTCATCGCCGACTCGCGCGGCGCCGACATCGACGAGGACCGTTGGGAGGGCTGGGTGGACGCCCTGTCCGGCCCCGACCAGCCCGCTCACGCGCTGATCGCCATGGGCCTGGTCCCGGCCGCCGACGCGCCCGATCACTTCGACAACTGGTTCGCGCCGCTGCCGGCCCCCTTCAGCCCCGACTGGGACAGCCCATCAGAGGGCACCGGGTCGACGACGGCGACCGACCGGGGCGACGCCACCGTCACCCCGCTGCGCCGCAGTCACTGACGGCGTCGATGGTGGAGTCGCATACCCGCAGGGGCGGCGGTGGGTACCACCACCCGCCCTCAGGCCTCCAGCGCCGGCGCTTCGCCCGCGCCGGGCACGTCCCCGCTGCGGCGGGCGTGGATCTTGGCGGCCTGCCGCAGCGTCAGCTGCCGGGTCAGTGTCATGACGGCGCCGGAGATCACCGCGAATGCGACCACTTCACCCAGGCGGTAGCTGAGCACCTGGTCCTCCTCCCGCGGAGCCGGCTTGCCGGTTACGGCCTTCCACCCGGCGGCCACGGCCTTCTCGGCAACAGTGCCGGAGACCAGGAGTGACAGGGCGGAGGCAACCGTCCAACCGAGACTGTTCTTCATGGTGGTGACTTCCTGAGATCTGCTTGATGACTGGACACCTGTCGGCGACGTCGGCGCTGTCGCTGGTCGCCGACCCCGCCCTGATCCTGTCACATGCATCGGGCGGGCGGTGCGTGGACGCACCCGGACCAGTGCATTACACGGGCAGTCGGCAGCGTTTTCACAGTTGCCCGTCGGCGGCGCAACGGGACGTGGCCACCGCTGCGCCGCCCGCATGAGTGCCACGCGGGCAGACGCGCCTGGTGCCGCCCGGGCCGGTGCGGGATGTCGGGCGAGCATCGTCGTCGCGGTAGGCTGTTCCCGCAACGACAGGGGAGCGCCCGTCGTCGGCGGGCTTGCCCGCCTGCGGCCACGGCGCTGAGAGTGCGGGCAGCCGCAGACCCTCGAACCTGCCCCGGTTCGCACCGGCGAAGGAAGTCGAGAATCTCCCCGGGCGCACCGGCTGCGCCCGGGCCCTCCGGAGAGCCCATCCAGGAGGACCATCGTGAACACCAACCAGATTGACGGCGCTGCCTCGACGCGCAGCGCCCGGTCGCTCACCACCATCCGCCCCAGCCGCCGCGCCCTGCTCACCGGGGGCGCCGCCACCGCCGTCGGCCTGGCGCTCGCGGCCTGCGGCTCCGGGAACAACGGCCCGAGTACGGGAGGCACGGCGGCGGGCGGTGACACCGTCACCGTCGTCACCTACGACTCCTTCGACCTGCCCGACGAGCTCATCACCGCCTTCAAGGACGACACCGGCTACACCCTGGAGATCGCCCGCTCCGGCGACGGCGGCGAGGTCGCCAACAAGCTGATCCTCACCAAGGACGCCCCGCTCGGCGACGCCGTCTTCGGCATCAACAACACCATGGCCTCCCGCATCCTCGCCGAGGGCGTCATCGACACCACCACCGCCCTGAACCTGCCCGACGGCGCCGCGGACTACCTCGCCCCCTACATCGTCGACGACACCCCGGCGCTCGTGCCCATCGACTTCGGGGAGGTGTGCGTCAACGTCGACACCTTCTGGCTCTCCGACCGAGGCCTGGAGATACCCACCGTCTTCGAGGACCTGACCGACCCGGTCTACAAGGACATGTTCGTCGCCATCAACCCCACCACCTCCTCCACCGGCATGGCCTTCCTGCTGGCCACCATCGGCCACTTCGGCGAGGACGGCTTCGCCCAGTACTGGAAGGACCTGGTCGCCAACGGCACCAAGATCGACGAGGGCTGGTCGGACGCCTACTACACCGACTTCACCGCCGGCGGCGGCGATGGCGCCTACCCGATCGTCGTCTCCTACTCCTCCTCGCCCGCCGCCACCCTCAACGACGACGGCATCCCCACCACCGCCGCAATGTCGCGCACCGCCACTCGCCAGGTCGAGTACGCGGGCGTGCTGGCCGGGGCCGCCAACCCCGACGGGGCCGCCGCCTTCGTCGCCTGGATGCTGTCGCGCCAGGTGCAGGAGGCCATCCCCGACGCCATGTACATGTACCCGGTGGACCCCGATGCCGCCCTCGCGGACGACCTGGCCGATTTCGGTGCCACTGCTGAAGATCCGATCGTCGTCGACCCCGATGACATCGCCGACCACCAGCAGGAGTGGCTGACCACCTGGGCGGAGGCCGTCGGCCAGTGACGGTGGGAACGGAGGGCTGCCAGTGACAACGGCGGTGGCCGGACCGAGTGCCCGGGGTCCGCGGGCGACGGCGGGGGAGCGGATCGGATGGACGCTCGCCGTCGCCGCCCCGCTGGCCTTCCTTGGCGTGTTCTTCGCCTGGCCCGTGCTGACGCTGCTGGCCCGCGGCCTGGCCCCCGACGGCACCCTCGACCTGGGCGGCTTCGGCGAGGTGCTGTCCCGGCCGCGCACCTGGCGGATCATCGGCCAGACCCTCATCCAGGCCACCGCCGCCACCGTCATCTGCGTGGCGCTCGGCATCCCGGGGGCGCTGGTGCTCTACCGGCGCCGCTTCCCCGGCCAGGGCCTGCTGCGCGGCGTGGTCACGGTTCCCTTCGTGCTGCCCAGCGTCGTCGTCGGCACCGCATTCCACGCCCTGGTGACCACCGGCGGGCCACTCGGCGGGCTGCACCTGGACGGCACCCGCACCGCCGTGATCGCCGCCCTGGTGTTCTTCAACTACGGATACGTGGTGCGCAACGTCGGCACCATGTGGTGCCGGCTCGACCCACGCGCCGTGGAGGCGGCCCGCACCCTGGGCGCGTCGGCGTGGCGGGCGTGGCGCACCGTCACCCTGCCGAGCCTGCTGCCCGCCGTCGCCTCCGCCGCCGCGACCGTCTTCCTGCTGTGTGCCACCGCCTACGGGGTGGTGCTGGTGCTGGGCGGCACCGGCGCGGGCACCATCGAGACCGAGATCTATCAGCTCACCGCCCGCTACCTGGACCTGCGGGCCGCGGCCGTGCTGTCGGTGGTGCAGCTGGTGGTGATCGTCGCCGCCCTGTGGGTGGGGGAGCGGGCCCGCCGCGCCCGCCAGGCCCACCTGGCGCTGCGCACCGATGTGCCCGCGACGCCGCTGCGCGCCGCCGACGCCCCGGCCCTGGCCGTGACCGCCCTGACCATCTGTGGTCTCCTGGTGATGCCCATGGCGGTGCTGGTGATCCGCTCGCTGCGCCGGGCCGGGCACTGGACGCTCGCCAACTACACCGACCTGTCCACCACCGGCGGCGACAACGCCCTGCTGGTATCGGTGTGGGAGGCGGCCGGCAACTCCCTGCGGGTGGCCGTGGCCGCCACGGTGATCGCCCTGGCGGTGGGGGTGGCCGTGTGCCTGGTGCTGTCCCGCAACCCGCGCTCGCGGCTGCTCAGGCGCGGGATCGCGCTGTTCGACGCCGTGTTCATGCT
Source organism: Actinomyces sp. Z5 (assembly GCF_003287795.1). Taxonomy (NCBI): domain Bacteria; kingdom Bacillati; phylum Actinomycetota; class Actinomycetes; order Actinomycetales; family Actinomycetaceae; genus Actinomyces; species Actinomyces sp. Z5. Next base: position 74,592 of record NZ_QMIN01000047.1, on the reverse strand, counting down.
GCCGCTGGGGGTGTCCGCGGTGACGGTGGGCTTCGGCTTCCTGATCACCCTGGCCCCGACCGGGTTGACCCGCAGCTGGTGGATTCTGCCGCTGGCACAGGCCGTGGTCGCCGTGCCACTGGTGGTGCGCACCCTGCTGCCCGGCATGCGGGCGATCGACCCGCGTCAGCGGGAGGTCGCGGCCACGCTCGGCGCCGGTCCGGGCCGGGTGCTGGCCAGCGTGGACGGGCCGCACCTGCTGCGCGCCGGGGGGTTGGCCGCGGGATTCGCCCTGGCCACCAGTCTGGGGGAGTTCGGGGCGACGTCGTTCCTGGCCCGCCCGCAGGGACCCACCCTCCCGGTGGTCGTCTACCGGCTGGTCGGCTCCCCGGGCGCGCAGAATCAGGGCATGGGGCTGGCCGCCGGGGTGGTGCTGGCGGTCGGCGCCGCCGCCCTCATGCTCGCCTGCGAGCGTCTCCAGACCTCCGCGGCGCTCTCCCGTCCCGCGCCTCCCCACCGAGACCGCACCGGTAACACGCTGCGACCGGCACAAATGATGCCCGCACACAACCCAGGAGAATCCGCATGACCGTTGCCCCTGCGGTTCCCGCCCCCGCATCCGAACCCGCGCCCGCCGCCTCGGGCCTGCGTGTGCGCGGCCTGCGCGTCGTCTACCCGGCCACCCGCGGCGCGGCACCCCTGACCGCCGTCGACGCCGTCGACCTCGACGTGCCGCGCGGCCAGATCCTCGCTCTGCTGGGCGCCTCCGGCAGCGGGAAGTCCTCCCTGCTGCGCGCCGTCGCCGGCCTGGAGGACATCGCCGCCGGCACCATCACCTGGGACGGCGACGACGTCGTCCCGGTGCCCGTGCACCGACGCGGCTTCGGGCTCATGTTCCAGGACGGACAGCTGTTTCCCTTCCGCGACGTCGCCGGCAACATCGCCTACGGGCTGGCCGGCCTGCCGCGTCCCGAGCGGGCGCGCCGGGTGGAGGAGGTGCTCGACGTCGTCGGCCTGCCCGGATACGGGGACCGGGCGGTGACCACCCTGTCTGGCGGGCAGGCGCAACGGGTCGTGCTCGCCCGCGCCCTCGCGCCGCGCCCGCGGCTACTGCTCCTGGATGAGCCGCTGTCCGCCCTCGATCGCGCCCTGCGCGAGCAGCTCGCCACCGACCTGCGCACCATCCTGAAGGCGCAGGGCACCACCGCCCTGTATGTCACCCACGACCAGGACGAGGCCATGACCGTCGCCGACCGGGTCGGTGTCATGGCCTCCGGCCGGCTGCTGCGTCTGGACACCCCGGAGCGGCTGTGGGCCGACCCCGGCAGTGCGCGTGTCGCCCGGTTCCTCGGCTTCGCACCGCTGCTCGACGCCGACGCCGCCGCCCACCTCGGCTGGGCCGACCTCCTGGCGGGGCGGCCGGGTGAGCTTCTGGCGCTGGCGCCCGGTGCGCTAGCGGTTGCGCAGGGCGACGCCGGGAACGCGGACGACGGCGGGACTCCAGGTGGTGGGGCCGCCACCTCGGGACCGGGCGGCTACGAACTCAGCGCGCGGGCGCGGGTGGCCGCGGTACGCATGCGCGGCGGACGGCGCGTAGTGGAGGTCGAAATCGCCGGCGAGCCCGCCATGGCCGTGCTCGCCGATGGCGATGCGGAGCCGGTGCGGGCGGGGCAGGAGATAACCGTTCGCCTGGACCGGCGTCGCACCGCGGTGGTGCGGGCCTGAGCGCGAGACCTCGTCATAACCACCGATCTCGGCACGTAAGAGCCACCGACCTCGGTGAGAGGGGCGGGCGAGGGCAGGTGAGAGGCTGGTCTCACAATGCCGTGGCGACTCGCGTGATCGCTCTGCACGCTGCTAGCGTCACGCCCCGACGCCGACACCCGGCGTCGACGGTCGAACCGGCTCCCCGGAGCACGTCGACCGCAACCCGATCCCCGGAGGAACCACCTCACATGCTGGCCATGCGAATGTGTTGTTGCTGTCGCTGACGACAGCTCTACGCCCATTCGCCGTCCACTCCGAGCGCTGACGCGTTCCCCAGCCCTTATGTGAGGTTCCCCGTGCACACGTCCACCCGGGACGCCCGTACTCTCTCCGCCGCCACGCCCGCAGAGGGCGCGCCCCTCACGCCCCCGACGCCGCTCGGCCCGGCGGCCCCCTCCACCTCCCGGCAGCTGTTGAACCGCCTGCGCGCCGACCGGGCCGCCACACTCGGCGCGATCATCGTCGCCCTGACCACCCTGGTCGCCTTGTTCGCGCCGTGGATCACGCGCGCCTTCGGCGTGGACCCCTACACCTACGACCTCGACGCGCTGGACGCCTCCGGCCTGCCGCTCGGCCGCTTCGGCGGCATCAGCGCCGCGCACCCCTTCGGCGTGGAGCCGCAGACCGGCCGGGATTTGTTCGCCATCGTCGTCGAGGGCACCCGCACCTCCTTCTCCATCGGCATGGGCGCCACCGTCCTGTCCATGGTCGTGGCCATCGCACTGGGCGTGTCCGCCGGCTACTTCGGCGGCTGGTGGGATGCCCTGGTCTCGCGCCTGACCGACATCACGCTCGGTTTCCCGCACCTGGTGTTCATGATCGCCGTCTCTGCGATCGTCCCGGCCACCGCTCCGCGCGTGCCCATCATGATCCTCATCATCGGGATCCTCGGCTGGCCGTCGACCGCCCGCGTGCTGCGCAGCCGCGCCCTGTCCCTGCGCTCACGCACCTACGTCGGAGCCTCCCGCGCCATGGGCGCCTCCCAATGGCACGTGGTGACCCGGCAGATCCTGCCCGGCCTGGTGGCCACCATCATCGTGTTCACCACCCTGTCCATCCCCGGGAAGATCACCGCCGAGGCGGCCCTGTCCTTCCTCGGCGTCGGCGTGAGCCCACCGACCCCGTCCTGGGGACGGGCCATCGGCAGCGCCGTCACCTGGGTGAGCACCGACCCCTGGTACCTGCTGTTCCCCGGGGCGGCCCTGTTCCTCGTCACCCTCGCCTTCAACCTCTTCGGTGACGGCCTGCGCGACGCCCTCGACCCCAGGACTGGTGAGGCCCGATGAACCGCCTGCGCTTCCTTGCCTCCCGCACCGTCCAGACGCTGCTGGTGCTGGTGGTGATCGCCTTCATCACCTTCGCGATCTTCTCCCTGTGGCCCTCCGACCCCGCCGCCCTGGCCTGCGGCAAGCCCTGCACACCGGAGAACCTGGCGCGTGCCCGCGAGTTCATGGGATACGACCAGCCCTGGTACACCCAGTTCTGGCACTACCTGACCGGTATCGTCACCGGCCGCACCTTCGGCTCCGGTGCCGCCGCCATCACCTGCGCCGCCCCCTGCCTGGGCTACTCCTTCCGCCTGTCGACGCCGGTCACGGAGCTGATCGCCTCACGGCTGCCGGTCACCGCCTCCATCGCGATCGGTGCGGCGGTGCTCTGGCTGGTCATCGGCGTGGCCGCGGGTGTCGTGTCCGCGCTGCGGCGCGGCACCCGACTGGACCGCACCATCATGGCCGGAACCGTCCTGGGTGTCTCGGCGCCCTCCTACCTGCTCGGCCTGCTGGGCATCCTCCTGTTCGGCTTCACCCTGGACATGGTGCCCGTATCCGGCTACGTGCCCCTGAGTGAAAACCCCCTCGACTGGGCCTGGCACCTGATCCTGCCCTGGTGCGTGCTGGCCCTGATCTCCGCCGCCGTCTACGCGCGCATGGTGCGCGGAGAGATGCTGGAGAACCTCGGTGAGGACTATGTGCGCACGGCCCGCGCCGTGGGCCTGCCCGAGCGGCGCGTCATCGGCCGCCACGTCATGCACAACGTGTCTCTGCCGGTGGTCACCTATTTCGCCCTCGACCTGGGCGGCATGCTCGGCGGCGCCGTCATCACCGAGCGCGTCTTCTCCATGCAGGGGCTCGGCGCCCTGCTCATGGACGCGGTCAGTACCACCGACCTGCCCGTGATCATGGGGGTCACGCTCGTGGCCGCCGCCTTCGTGATCGTCGCGAACCTCCTGGTTGACGCCTTCGCGGCCGTCATCGACCCGCGGGTCTGAACCCGCCCATTCCCACACCCTTACTCGCTCTGCGCTCGATTTCTACCCGAAAGGAACCCCCATGTCCTCCACCCGCCCGACGACGACGCAGCCGGCCTCCACGCGGCACCCCGAGACCCGGCCCGCCGGTCGTGGACGCTTCGCCGTGTCCCGCCGCGGCCTGCTGGCCGGCGCCGGCGTCTCCGGTCTCGCCCTGGCGCTGGCCGCCTGCGGCGCCAACTCCCGCTCAACGGCCACCGCCACCGCCGCCACGGCCTCCGCCGGCGGCACCCTGTACGTGCTCAGCACCGACACCGACATCAACTGGGACCCCGCCAAGAGCCAGTCCCTGGCCATCACCTCCCTGGGTCTGGTGCACCGCCGCCTGACCACCTGGGACATCACCGCCGACGGCGTCCCCGCCGTCGTCCCGGACCTGGCCACCGACACCGGCACGATCTCCGAGGACGGCCTGACCTGGACCTACACCCTCAAGGAGGGCATCACCCTCGAGGACGGCACCCCGATCACCTCCGCCCACATCAAGTACGGTCTCGAACGGTCTTTCGCCTCCGCCCTGTCCGGCGGACTCGGCTACCACAAGACCCTGCTGGCCGACGCCGAGGGCTACACCGGCCCCTACGACGGCGAGCACCTGGACTCCATCGAGACCCCCGACGAGCGCACCATCATCTTCCACCTCGACCACCCCTACGGCGACTGGCCCTGGATCGTCTCCCTGCCGGCCTTCGCACCCGTCCCCGAGGACAGCGACGACCCGGCCACCTACGCCCAGGCCCCCGTCGCCTCCGGCCCCTACCGGGTGGAGTCCTACCAGCAGGGCAACTCCGTGACCCTGGCCCGCAACGAGAACTGGTCGGCCGCCACCGACGAGGTGCGCACCGCCCTCCCGGAGCAGATCGTCTTCTCCCTGGGGCAGGATGAGGACACCGTCAGCCAGCGGCTGATCGCCGACTCCGGCGACGACCAGAACGCCTTCTCCGCCCAGCTGCTGACCGCCTCCAAGCTCGCCCAGGTCAGTGCGGACCCCAATGCCTCCGCCCGCCTGGCCACCTCCGACCCCGGCCCGCTGCTGTACCTGGCGATCAACACCGAGCGCATCACCGACCCGGATGTCCGCAAGGCCATCGCCTACGCCGTCGACAAGACCGCGGTGCAGCGCGCCCTGGGAGGGGAGCTCGGTGCCGGCATCGCCACCACCTACATCACCCCGGGCATCCCCGGCCAGGAGGACTACGACCTCTACCCCACGGACCTGGAGCAGGCCAAGTCCCTGCTGGAGGGCAAGGACGTGCCCGAGCTGGTCCTGCTGTCCCAGAACAACGAGGCCCGCCTGGCGATCTCCGAGGCCGTGCAGCAGTCGCTGACCGAACTGGGGCTGAAGGTCACCATCGATCCGCAGTCCTCCGACGCCTACACCGAGCGGGCCACTCAGGGTGACGGATCCACCTACGACCTGACCGTCGTCTCCTGGAACCCCGACTACCCCTCGGCCAACGCCAACATCCAGCCCCTGTACGCCTCCTCCGAGATCGGCCAGGGCGGCTACAACATCTCCCGCTACTCCGACCCCGAGGTGGACCAGCTGATCACCGAGGCCTCCCAGGAGAGCGACCCGGAGGCGGCGGCCACCAAGTGGGCGGCCCTGGACCGGCGCATCGCCGAGGACGTTCCCGCCGTGCCTCTGGTCAACCGCCGCAACTCCTTCCTGCCCGGATCGAAGGTGACGGGCTTCTTCGTCGCGCCCTTCCCGGCCTACCCCAACTACCTGGTGCTCGGGGTGAGCGAGTAGTGCGCGGCGGGGAGCAGCAGACCGAGTCCGGCCGGACGGCGCCGACCCCCGCGCTGTCGCTGCGCGGCCTGGGCGTCTCCTTCGCCGGCACCGTTGAGCACGCCAGCGCCGACATCGACCTGGATCTGGTGCCCGGTCGGGTGCTCGCCCTGGTCGGGGAGTCCGGTTCGGGCAAGTCCGTGACGGCCATGGGGGCGCTCGGCCTGCTGCCGGACACCGCCGTCGTCATCGGCTCCGCCGTCGTGACCGACCCGCGCCCGGGCGCCCCCGACGCTCCGGGCACGCAACTGGTCGGGGCACCCCGGCAGGTGCTCGACGACGTGCGCGGGCGCCTGGTGGGCACCATCTTCCAGGAGCCGACGACGGCGCTGGACCCGCTGGAGACCATCGCCTCCCAGATCGGCGAGGCGATCCGCGCGCACGCCACCGACCGCCCCCGCCGTCGCCGGGTGTACGCCCGGGTGCTGGAGCTGCTGGGGCGCGTGGGTCTGGGCGAGGGCGAGCAGGTCGAGCGGGTCGCCCGCTCCTACCCCCACCAGTTGTCCGGCGGGCAGCTCCAGCGCGCCTGCATCGCCCTGGCCATGGCCGCCGACCCGCCGGTGCTCATCGCCGACGAGCCGACCACGGCCCTGGATGTGACCGTGCAGGCCGGCATCCTCGACCTGCTGCGAGAGCTGACGGACTCCGGCGTCGCCGTCCTGCTGATCACCCACGACATGGGCGTGGTGGCGGATGTGGCCGACGACGTCGCCGTCATGCGGCAGGGGCGGATCGTGGAGCGCGGCGGCACCCGTGAGCTGTTCGCCCACCCGCATCACCCCTACACTCGTGCCCTGCTCGACGCGGTGCCGCGGCTGGAGTCCCTGCGCCGGGCTGCCCCGGCCGACGGGGCGTCACAGGACGAGGCGACCGCGGCGTCGCCCGCCACGACCGCGCCCGACGCCGGAGCGGACATTCCGACGCCGATCACCGGTGCGGCCGCCGACCACGCGTCGCAGGCCGAGCCCGTAGTCGAGATTGATGGCCTGAACGTGGTCTACCGCAGTCACCGGCACCGGGTGCACGCCGTCCGGGACGTCTCCCTGCGCATCGGCGCCGGCGAGGTGCTCGGGCTGGTGGGTGAGTCCGGTTCCGGCAAGTCCACCATCGCCGGCACCCTGACCGGGCTGGTGCCGATCGCGGCCGGGTCGGTGCGGGTGTGCGGCGTGGAGGTGGCCGGAGCCGGACGACGGGCCCTGCTGCCGGCCCGCCGCGCCACCGGCGTCGTCTACCAGAATCCCGCCTCCTCCCTGAACCCGCGGCGCACGGCGGGCTCGGCCATCGCCGAGCCGATGGTGGTGCACGGCGGGTACGACTCCGGTGCCCGGCGGGCGCGGGTGCGTGAACTGCTGGAGGCCGTGCGCCTGCCGGCCGATCTGGCCGACCGCTACCCGCACGAGATGAGTGGCGGGCAACGCCAGCGCGTCGCCATCGCCCGGGCGCTGGCGCTGGAACCGCGCCTGGTGATCGCCGACGAGCCGACCAGCGCCCTGGACGTGTCGGTGCAGGCGGTGGTGCTGGAGCTGCTGCGCGAGCTGCAGTCGGAGCTGGGCTTCGCCTGCCTGTTCGTCTCCCACGACCTGGCCGTGGTCGACTCCCTGGCCACGCGGACCGTGGTGCTGTCGCAGGGGCGGGTCGTCGAGCAGGGCGCGACGGCGCAGGTGCTCGCCCACCCGCGCCAGGAGTACACCCGCCGCCTGGTGGCGGCGGTGCCCGTACCCGACCCGGACGCGCAGGCCCGCCGCCGTGCCGCCCGCCGGCAGGCCGCTTGAGCGGACGGCCGCCGGGCGGGGAACTGGAGGCGCGGGGCGTTATCGGCCGGGCGCCGGGCGGGTGGGGTACCGGATGAGTGGAGCGCCGGATGGGCCAACCGTCCCGGTCTGTTCACCGAGGTCGGTTGAAGTCACGCGCCCAGTTCGGCTGAAATGGCTCATCCCGGGCCCGGTAGTGCAGTAATCTCACAATGTGGGTTCGCCTCCGGTGAAGGGGCTGACGGGAGGCGGGCACAGGGGCCACCATTGGGTTGAGCCCGTATGACGTTCGTTTCCATGCCCCGGGAGGCACCCATGGCTCTTGCCCACTCGCACCGCTTCACTGAAGGTGATCTGCCGGTAGAGGCCGGCCGTTACCGGCTGGTCGCCTCCGCCTCCTGTCCGTGGTGCCGTCGCGTCCTCATTGCTCGTCGGCTGCTGGGCCTCACGGAGGCGATTCCCGTCTCTTGGAGCTACGGTCGCGGCGCCGACGGCTTCTGGGAACTGACCGGCCCCGACGGCGAGCCCGGCCCCGACCCGGCCCTCGGCGGCGCCACCTCGATCGCCGAGGTCTACGCCGGCACCCCCGGCTATACCCCGCCGCCCACGGTCCCGGCGCTGGTGGACACCACCACCGGGCACGTCGTCGTCGATGACTCCGGGGACCTGCTCTTCGACCTGGCCACCGCCTGGAAGCCGCTGCACCGCGCCGGCGCCCCCGATCTGTACCCACTGGACCGGCGTAACTCCACCGACGCCTGGGACAAGTGGATCGGCGAGCACATCAACCGGCCGCACGCCACCGCCACCCACTCCAAGGACACCGAGGAGGCGACGACGGCCGCCAACAATGTGTTGCTGGCCTTCGACGTGGTCGACACTCTGCTGGCCCGCGCCACCAAGATGGAGGCCTCCCGCGAGGCGGCCCTGACCGTGCAGGATGTGCCGCCGCTGTCTGCCGTGGTGTCCGTGGAGCAGTTCCTGTGCGGCGCCGCCCCTACCGGAAGCGACATCCGTCTGTTCACCACCGTGCAGGCCTACGAGTACGGCGGGCGCGCCTACTACCCCGGCGGCGAGGCGCCGTCGATCGCCTTCTGGCCGGCGCTGGCCCGCTGGTTCCGGGCGTTGGAGGGACGCGTCGGCTGGGTCGGCACCGAGGAGCGCAGCGCGCTCGGACTCTGAGGTGGTGGCGTGCCCGCGCCATTGGCGGCGGGCCATGCGTAATCAGGGGCTATCCATCGCCGTGAATGGCGGACGACGCTGAGGCGCCACGCCACCGACCACCCGAAGACGGGTCACCGGCTTTTGCCGTTGCGCGGGTGGCTATGGGCAGACCTGCCCATTTGATGGATGTACTTGTCCACGTACTCTCCTATGCATACATGATCCTGCATGTATCCGACATTAGGAGAGAACGTGAAACATGTATCCGACCGACGTTCTTACCCGAACGAGCGCGCTCGTAATCGAGGCGTGCCGCTGGCACCAGTGCGCGTCTTCGCGAATACACGCGAAGCGGCCATGGCGGTCCGGACTCTCGAGCCAATGAATGCGTCCACCTGCACCGGAAACAGGGGCTAGTCTGATGGCGGAGAATCTGCGGCGTCAGGCGCTCGGACGCCTGTGCGAGTATGTGTCCAACCAGAACACGAGGCTTGGCTTTGACGGCACCTTGGTGCCGCGCTACGCGGGGCCCTCAAAAGGCGCGGAAATAATGGCAACGGTCAATGCGTCAGACACCTGGACGGGACCGTTGGCGGATGAGATGGCTGAAGACGCCAAGGCGGATGTGGACGCGGTTGATGCCGTATTCAGCAATCTGTTCCGGGATGTCCGGAATAAAAGGGACGCCCTGGAAATGGAGGTGGAGGAGGACGATCCGGACGCCAACTGGCCCAATGGCGGCGTTTAGGTGCGGCGCCGCAACCAGACTGACAGTCCAACCCGAAGGAGGGTAGCAACAAATGGCCGTGCTACATATGGATCCCAGTAAGCTGGAATCAGTGATACAGAATATCCGCGCTCTCGCGGACGAGTGTGACGCCGCCAAGTCGAGGATCGATAGCGAGTTCGAGGCGGAGCATGATCCGATGGACATCGAGGACTTTCCGCCCGCCGCCGATAAAGTGATCGGTAACCTCAACGGCAGGGCCGACACGTTGGAGGAGGCCAAGAATGCCATCGTGGCTGTCAACGAGTCCGGCGTCGGCAGCATGAACGCGGACGGTGTCATTACTTATAATCTGCCAGACACCGTGACGATCAGCTCGGTCAGTGATCTCAGTTCGCTGGTGCAGGCTGAAATCGATGCGGAGAAGGCGAAGAACGCCGATCCCGATGAGCTGCTGGACCTGATGAATGGGTCTGTGGCAGATCATCAGAACGACGAGGTATATGCCGCCGCCTTCGCCGACGCCATGGGACCTGAGGGTATGGCGGATCTGGCGTACGCGATTGATAAGCACCGGCAGTCTCAGCTTGAGAATGTGCCCGACTATGATCCGAACGATCTTGACACCGACTACAGCACACGCTTGGATCGGACCAACGATGCGTGGTTGTCCGCTCAGGCGACGCTGTCGATCTGCTTCGGCACCGCCACGAGCTCGTCGGCCTGGACTCCGCAGCACCGTTCGGAGTATGCGGAGGAGCTGGCTGAACTTGTCACGGACGAAGATCAGCCCTACTACATGCCTCTCGGCTTCAACCTGCTGCTGGAAGGGGCTAATCGGACGGCTGCGAATACGGCCGAGCTCGATGGCGAGGCCGTGCAGGCCGGTGGGGTGTTCAACAAGTACTTCCTCCAGGAACTGGGGTATGCCGTGGAGGCACACGAGAAGACTTGCGAAGGTTACCCGGTGTGGCAGTCGCAACGGATGAATGCGCCACGACCAAAAGGCCCTGTGGGTGATTGGGATCCGATGACTGGGATTCTGACTGCGATGGGGCGGCAGCCTGACGCGGCTTTGGAGTTCCTGGCGCCGCCGGTTGATGATCGTGCAATCGAGCAGACCGTGGAGGTTGATGGTACTACTTGGGAGTGGCTTAAGGATCGCGATTGGGACTCGACCAGTTTTGAGGCACTGAGCGCTGCGTTCGCGGGCGCTTCGGAGCATCGGCAGTTGACGACGGGGACGAAGGACGAGCGTGCTGCGTGGATTACGGAGCAGGCGGTGGTCGACATGGCTGGGCGTGAGGACGGCTTGTGGACGGATACTTCGCGGCAGAACGCGGCCGTGGTACTAGCAAACTCCATGCACGAGATCGATCAGGCTGCGAGTGGACGAGATGACTCACAGCCGCCAACTCGGTTCCTTCAGGATCAACCAACTAGATGGGATGAACTTCACTGGGATGAAATCAGACTATTATTGCAGGAGACGCTTAAGGATGATGTTGCGCTGCTGACCGTTTCGGACGCGGCAGGTAGGTATACGTCGCAGCGCCTGGATAGCTCGCTGGATGAGTTGCCTGCGGACGCGACCTACCAGGACGCGTATGATCAGGTTTCCCAAACGCGTTATTACGATGGCTGTTTGCTTGGATACATTCAAGGTGCGGCGGAGAAGGGGCGCGGCGACGAGGCGGCCGAAAAAGACGCGACCAACCAAATGATCCTCGGTGCCTTTGGTAAAGGGCTGAGCTTCATCCCGGGGCCGCAGTCCGCTGTGGCTAGTAAGGCGTTAAGCATTGTCGAGTCCTACATGCTCGACGCGGGCGGCGACGCCTTACCGTCCAATTCTGAACAGGCCAAAAAAGATGCGAAGGACATGCAGACTGCTGTTAAGGATCGGCTATTCGCTGAAACTTATGCGAAGCTCGATGAGCGGGGGTATTTGCCGGCCGGCGCATATACGGATCCCAGTGGGAAGCCATATGATTATACCTGGATGGATTATGATAATCAAGACGGCTCTCATGTTAATGAAGAGGAGCTGCTTTCTAGTCCTGAAAACATCGCGAAGTTCAAGAGCTGGATTGCAGACCCCGACCTTAGCGTGGTCTCGAACGAGGCTCGAGAGCCTTCTACGGAAGGGTTCGAGCATGGCCGCGAGAAAGGATTGGAGTGATGCTCGATCATCGCTCGTGCTGTTCGCAGCATGGCATGCGCCTTATGCCGGCGGCGGGGGGGTGCCCCTACGTGGCTTGTCAAGCGGCGGTGGGTAGTTGTTGGGCTGGTGGGTCGTAGAGGGAGCCGTCTCGGATCATGGCGTATAGGATGAGGATGCGGCGGTGGGCGAGTGCGAGTATGGCTTGGTTGTGGCGTTTGTCTTGGGGGCCTTGGCCCTGTTTGTTGGACACGCTGATTCCGGCTCTGTGTGGCTGGGGAGAGCGAGATGATCTGACCTGTGGGTTGAAGAGTTACTCGGATGAGCTTGCGCCGTCAGGTGCGTGGACTTGTACGAGACGACCCCGGGGGCGATGCGTGCGTGGTATCGCCCAGGACCTGGGGGTCTCCCGCGGGACGCTGCGCGGCTGGTTGCACCGTTGGGGTACCGGGCGGAAGACCGGTCCGGACGGGGCACCGGCCCCCAGCCCTCTCAAACCCAACAGCAAGACTGGGGACAGGGCCCAGACGTCGGCGTCGGCTGGGGAGTCGGTGGAGGAGCGGGTCGCCCGCCCGAGTGGCGGAGAACGCCGCCTTGCGGGCGGAGCGGGCCAAGCTGACCCGGGAGCGGGAGATCTTCCCGGCAGGCGGCCAAGCATGTTTCGCGGGGGAGACGATCCGGTAGAGGCCGCCTGCCCGGTTTCGTCGCCGACCATGCAGCCACCTATGGGGCGGGAGCGGCTGTGCGAGTTGCTCGGGGGTAGCCCGCTCCTCCTTTTACGCCTGGAAACAGGCCGGTCCCAGACGAGCCGAGCGGGCCGCGGCCGATGCCGCCCCGGGCCGAGCGGATACGGCAGATCATCCACGGTGACCGGCCCATGGGAGCCCCCAGGACCCGCCGCCGAACCAGGCGAAGGGATCGACAAGGGCGACGACAGACGCATCAACCGCAAGGCGGGTGGCGCGTCTGATGCGGGCCGGCGGCATTGCGGGGTACCGCAAGCGGCGCCGGGTGCGTACCACCGCACCGGGACCAGGCGGCGTCGAAGTACCCCGATCTGATGGGGCGGGATTTCACAGCGGATGCGCCCAACCGCAAGTACGTAGGGGACATTCCCCCACTGCGTGGGAGGTGCCCCCACCTATCTGCCGCTGGCTGGCGGGAGCAACCTGTACCTGGCCACCGTCATCGACCGCGTATGGCAGGCGCCTGGTCGGCTGGGCGGTGCGCGACCACATGCACACGTCCCTCGTGGTCGACGCCCTACGGGCGGCCGCACACACCCGAGGGAGCCTGCAGGGCGCCATCTTCCACTCCGACCACGGCAGCGTCTACACGCCCAAGGACTTCCACAAGGCCTGCAAGGACCTTGGTGTTACCCAGTCGATGGGTGCGGTGGGCACCAGTGCCAACCAGCGCCCTGGCCGAGTCCTTCAACGCCGCGTTCAAACGGGAAGTGCTCATGGACCAACGCGCCTGGCCTGACGAGCTGACCTGCCGGCGGCAGGTCTTCCGGTGGCTGACCCGGTACAACACCGTGCGACGGCACTCCTACTGCGACAACCTGCCCCCGAACACCTACGAGAACCACCACACACCCGCGACGCCAGCCACTACGTTGGAACACGCCGCATAAACCAACCCCTCGTGTCCACACAACAGGGGCAAGCCCCAGGTGTCGGTCAGGGGAGCGTCGAGCACCTGCATGACTTGTTCGAATGTGGGGTCGTCAACGGTGAACCAGCGGCGGCTCGTCGTGACTCGCTCGGCTTCCATGGTTGCGGACGAGAGTATGAACTCGCTGACGGTGCGGTCCGTTTGGGCTGCGGCTTGTTGGATCAGGGCCTCTTGGCGCGGTGTGGCGCGCAGGTCGATCCGCTGGGTCTTAGCGGGCGGCATGATGGTTCCTCCTTGTACGGATGATGTACGTACGGAGGCCCCACTTGGCAATAGCTGGGCCTCAACGCGTCAGCACCGGGTTGTACAGCAGTCGGTTCGGCGTCGTCGGGCACTCCTCGCCCACCGCCATCGGGGCGATCAGGCGGTCGGCCCGCAGGTCCTCCAGGCGGGACACCACGCGGTCGCGCAGCGTCCACGGGTCGATCGTGTTGAGGTACACCTTGGTGCCGCCCTCGAAGCCCGCCAGGGTAGACACCCGCCACTTCAGGGTGATGTGCCAGGGCATCGGTTGGTCGACGTCGATCGGCTTGTGGTGCCACTCCTCGTTGCTGGGCACGTCCGCGCCCGTAGCCGCATGCAGCGCGTGCAGCAGGTCGGAGACGGCATCCACCTCATCCCGACTCATTAGCCACGGCTCGCAGGTGGGCGACGTCGAATACACCTCCAGCGTCGGGTAGCGGTGCCCGAAGCCGGCAAAGGCCACCGCGTGTTCATTGGACGCCACCAGCAGGCCCCGGTAGGCGGCGTAGTCCACCCCCATCTCGTTGTACAGGTTCGGGTTGGCGCGCACCCGCTGCAACTCCAATTCGGAGGACACGCCCCGCTCGTCGATGCCCACCAGCTGCTTGTGCAGGTGATCGAATGACGCGCCGGCCGGGCGCAGCCAGTTCTGGAACACCGCCACATAGCGAACCCAGCGGTTGGCCTGATACAGGTCGTGCGTGGCCTGCACGGCCAGGCGGATGTAGGCGCGGTGCTCGGCCGGGGTGAGGGTGCCCGAGCCGGCCAGGGAGGAGGAGTCGACGGCGTCGTCGGTGTAGTGCCGCCGCGCCACGATCACGTCGTGACCGCCGGCGAAGAATGCCGCCAGGTACTGTCGGCGAGCGTCCGCGTCCATGGTCTCCCAGGTGTCGGGGTTCTGGCCGGAGGCGCGCAGCTTGGCGCGGGCCACCCGGGCCACGTGGTCGGCGCCGGCCGGATCGGCCAGGTAGGCCTCCATGCGTTCCCGGGCGGCGTCGGGCACTTCATAGCCGTGGTTGGCGTGCCAGTAGTCGTAGGACAGGATCTCGAACAGGTTCGGGATGCGGCGGAACTCGGCGACCGTGTCGAACAGCTCGGCGGCGGGCAGGGCGTCGATCCGCTCGAAGCCGCCGTTGGGCGTGGCCACGACGCGGGACTTCTCCGGCGGAGTCTCGGTGTAGTGCGCCGGGCAGAACTTGCAGGCGCGAGTGCGCTCGGCCTGCGTGAGCGTGTGGACCTCGGCGGCGGGGTGGGAGATGGGGCGGTTGCCGCGTCCGGGTACGGTCCACACCTCGGTGCCGGTGAAGGGACTGATCTGCTTGACGGTCCCGTCCGCCATGCGGGTGAGTGGTTCGGCGGAGGGGGAGTACGGCTGGAGCATGATCCCAAGTATCGCGCCGTCACGGCCCCGACCGGGCCGATATCGGCGGCCCATCCCCGGCGGCTTGCCCGCACCTCGGCGCATACACGCGTCAGTGGCGGCTCGGCCGGCGCGTCACTGCGCCAGGGTGATCGACGCCGGCAGGTCGGCCTGCCTGGCGAGGAGGACGACGTCGTAGTCGGTGTGTCCGATGACGTACAGGCCCGGCCAGGAGCCGACGGCCGTGTAGTACAGGACGAGCACCTTGCCGGGTTCGTACCAGCCGATGTCGCCCGGCTGCGGGGCGCCGGCGCTCATGCCCGTGGTGTCCAGGTCCTGCGGCAGGGAGGCGGTTAGTTCCTGGCCGCCGTAGTCGGAGAAGCTGAGCTCCAGTGGTAGCTGAGCGAGTAGGGAGCGGGTGGCGGCGTTGTCGTCGAGAGTCGCCTCCATGACGGTGCCGTCGAGGGCGCCTCCGAAGGTGATGCGGATCGAGGCGGGTTGTGTTGCGGGCATGTTGGTCTCCTGGGTGGGTTGTGGGCTGCCGGTGGTAGGGCCGGGGTTTGTGGCTGTCGGGGAAACCGTCGCCGGCGACGCGTTGGTGCCTTCGCCGGAGGCGCATGCCGCCAGCGCCAGGCCGGTCAGGGCGACGGGCATACCCTGCAGTAGACCACGGCGAGAGAGCGAGTGAGCAGAGACGTGCATGAAGATCCTTTCGGCTGTGCGCGGTGTCGAGATGGGAGGTTCGCAGCTACTGCGTCTTGCCCAGTCTGGACTCGAGGATGCCGACTCTGGGAGGCACGGGTAGGGCCATCTGGACGCATGGGAGGCGGGAGAAGGCTCTATCGCATATCCTGCCGGGCTGATGATGGCGTCCTGGTGAGCTTCAAAACGCCGACTCGATTTCGTGTGCCGCGTTACTCGCAGGCGATTCCGTCATTGTCGCGATCAAGTGCGCTGCGGTAGCCGGGTTCGCCGGCATAGATCGGTGCGGCGCCCGCTGCCCTGGCCTCGCTGCAATTCTGGTAGTACGCCGACGTGTCCTGCTGTGGCATCAGAGGCGCTGGCGCGGGGGCAGCTTGTTCGGCCTGTGCAGCCTCTTGAGTGGCTTGTTCGGCCTGTCGTGCTGTTTCTTCCTGGGCGGCCTTCTCGGCCGCAGCAGCGGAGGCCGAGGCCGCGGCGGAAGCGGAGGCTTCTGCCTCTGCCGCCGCTGCCGCGGAGGCTGACGCAGAAGCGGCCGCATCGGCGGCGTCGTGGTTCACCGTGAGGGTGATTACCTGGTCGGCGGTGGCCGTTGTCCCGGCGGCGGGGTTTTGCTCCCTGACCGACCAGTTCTCGAGGATGATGACCGTCTCCTCACCGTCGATGTCGGCGAAGGTAGGCCTTTCGATGAATCCTGCCCGTTCGAGTGCTTCCGCAGCCTCCTTCCCATCCATCCCGACCAGGTCCGGGATAATCAGGGCGGCGGCGGTGGTCTGTGTCGGCTGCGCTTCGGATTCGGGGGAGACGCCGCAGGCCACTAGCGTCGGGCCGGCTAGGAACAACGCGGCAATAGCAGCAAAGAATGCGGCTCGGCAACGTTCACGAAGAAGGACGTGCGGGAACCGAGCCGAAGGGGAGTGGGCGGACACTGCCGACATGGAGACTTCCTGTGGATGGGATTCATGGGAGCTGAGGGGAACTCAGGCGATCAGCACCGTACCGGCCTGTGCACCGGCCGTTGCCCAGAAGCATGGAATCGCAATCGCTCATCAACCCGATGTTGAGAATCGTGATCGGCATGTAGTGCGCCCGGAAAGGTGCATGCCGACGCCGCCAGTGTCCACAGGTGCGGTTCGTGCACCCCTAATCCACAGAGATCAAAAGGCCCAGATGCGCCGCCGAGGCGGGTGCCTGACGCTGGTGACGCGGGCACGGTGCCCGCGGGCGCGGCCAACGTCGGCCGGCCCCAACCCCTCCAGGAGGAGATCATGAAGCACACCTTGTTGACCTTGCACAACGCGTGGGTCCTCGCCCACGGCACCCCGCCCGGCTTGAACGAGGCCGACGCCGCCGACCGGGACGGCGAAGCGGGCATGGCGACCGCCGAATACGCGATCGGTACTCTGGCAGCGGCGGCCTTCGCCGGCTTGTTGTTGGCGATCATGCGCTCGGGGAGCCTGACCGGCGTCTTGCAGGGCATCATCGAGTCCGCGCTGTCGGTGGGCTGAGGCGGTCATGTGGACGCCGCAACGCCCAGAGGGAGCCGCGCCCGCGAACCGCCCGCGCGACGCCGCAGAACGGGATCAGGCCGAGCCGGTCGGCCGCGGAAGCCCGGCGGAACGAGGCTGCGAAACCTGCCGACGGCGCCCCGGCTGTCACTGCTGTCATGGCCCGAGAGGCTGTCGTGGACGCGGACCCCGTGGCGGCGAGTGCGGCATGGTGACGGCAGAGCTCGCCGTGACCATGCCGGCCGTTGTGCTCGTCCTGCTGCTGGTGCTCGCCACCGTCAACGCCGGTGTCACCCAGCTGCGGGTCACCGACGCCGCCCGGGTTGCCGCCCGGCAGGCCGCCATCGGGTCCAGTGACGTCGCCGGCGCCGCCCAGCGCGCGGGCGGACCGGTGACGGTGAGCGTCGAGACCGGCGACCTTACCTGCGTGACAGCGAGCCGTCGGGTTCCGGGACCGCTGGGCGGCCTGGGCCTCACGGCCCGCTCCCGGGCCTGCGCCTACACCGAGCCGACCTGGGGCGAGGCAGGTGCGCCATGAGTCGGGCCGAGACACCGCCGCCGTCTACCGGCGTCGGCGGGGGCGGTTCGGAGATGAACGGCACCTGCTCCCGCCGGTCCTGCCTGGGCCACTCGGTGGCCGGACCCGAGCAGGCGGGCGACGCCTTGGCGCGGGCGCCTGATCGTGGCTCTGGCACGGTTATGGTGCTCGGCATCATCGCCGTCGCCCTGTGCCTTGCGCTCGGTGCCACCGGGCTGATTCAGGCCCAGGCCGCCGGCGGTCGGGCCCGGGCGGCCGCCGACCTGGCCGCACTCGCCGGGGCGACGGCGCTGACCTCCGTGGTCGCACCGGCCGACCCCTGCGCCACCGCCCAGCGAGTGGCCCGGGCCAACGGCGCCGAACTCGCCGCCTGCACCGTCGACGGCGAGGACGTCACCGTAGCGGTCGGGGTGCTCACCCGGATCCTCGGAGTTCCACGCCGGGCCGACGCCGCCGCCCGCGCCGGACCGGTCAACCCGCTATGACCGGTGGCCGGGCGGGTGCGTCACGGTGGCGACCCTCGCCCGGTTTACGGTTGGGCGCGCCTCGTTGGTACTCGGCCGGGTTCGCCCGGTGCCGGAGGACCGGCCGACCGGTGCCGGCTGGCTCATAGCGGGCACCGAGCGGCGCAAAACCGTCGCGTCGGTGGTGGCATACCGCGGGTGCCGCTACCGACGCGGGCGGGTTTTGGGGCGAGCGCCCCCGATGATTGGAGCGCAGCGGGGCCGTGCCAGGGCGTCGTGACATGAGAAGGTGGGATGGTGAACGCAGCTGCCGTGTTGCCCGTGGTGGCGGTCTGTCTCATGGCCGTCGCATCCGTAGGAGTGGCCGTCTGGCCCGCCTCCGGCTTTGCTCGGGGCTACGTCGACCGGTTGGAACAGGCCTCAGAAGAGGACGCCGGTCGGAGCGACGCTGCCACCGGCGGTGCCGGCGGCAGCGGAGCCGACGAAACCGCCGGCGAGGACGGCCGCGCTGAAGACGGGTGCGCCGACGGGCGAAGCGCCCAAGCGGCCGGCACGGAGGCCGAGCCCACCGGCGCGGGTGGGATGACCGATGTGACTGCTGTGCGAGTCCGCTCCCGGGGTCTGCTGGAACGCCGTCCCCAGGGCGTGTTGGCGGCGATCCTGTGCGCGGTGACCCTGGCTTGGGGACTTGGCCACGGGGCGGTGGGCTACACAGCCCTCGCCCTGCCGGTGGTGGCCCTGCTGGGTGTGGCCGGCAGCGTCGACGCCGTCTGCCACCGGCTGCCCAATCGCCTGCTCGGTACCGCCGCGCTCTGGCTACTGGCGGTCATGGCTATACGAGCCCTGGGAAACATGGCCTTGATTGCACCGTCAGCTGCGGAACCATGGACGGTGGGGCGGGCGGTGCTGTGCGCATTCGGAGCCGGGGCCGCCGTCTTCGCGATGTGGCTGATTCCCGCCTCCGGCATGGGACTCGGGGACGTCAAACTATGCGCCCTGCTGGGGCTGTGGCTGGGCTACATCGCGGTGGATTGGGTGGTCGCCGGCCTGCTGCTGGGCTTCATACTCGCCGGACTCGTGGCCATCGGACTCCTGGTCACGCGCCGGGCCGGGCGCAAGGACACGCTCGCCTTCGGGCCCTACTTGGCCGCGGGCGGCTGGCTCGCCTGGCTGCTGGCCGTGGCCTGACGCCGCGTCGAGCGCAGGGTTCCCGACGCCGCCGGGAACTTCCATGAGCTCAGCGACCTGACGCCGAACCGGGCACGGGACGCCGTTCGAGGCGGCCGGGCCAATGTCACCGGCGCTCTACGCCGCCGTCATGGCGGCGGCGTTTGCGGGCACACAACTCGGGGGTGGCGTGACCGCCACCGCGTGAACGAACCCCGACGGAATTACGCGGCCGCGACGTCGTCGGGGATCGCATCCAGCAGCAGTTGCAGCAGTGCGATCGCGCCCGCCTTGTCCAGCGGCTCGTTGTTGTTGCCGCACTTCGGTGACTGCACGCAGCTCGGGCAGCCGGCGGTGCACGAGCACTCGGAGACCACTGCGAGCGTCGCCTCCAGCCAGGCGCGCCCCGCCCTGAAGCCGCGCTCGGCGAAGCCTGCGCCACCGGCCTGGGCGTCGTGCACGAACACCGTGGGCGTCAGCGTCTGCGGGTGCAGCGCCGTCGACAGCCCGCCGATGTCCCAACGGTCGCAGGTGGCCAGCAGCGGCAGCATCCCGATCATGGCGTGCTCCGCAGCATGCAGGGCGCCCGGCAACTCCGCGGCCTCCAGCCCCGCGCGGGCGGTGAGCTCCACCGGCACCGTCCACCACACCGACGCCGTCGGCAGCACATGCTCGGGCATGGACAGCGGATGCTGAGAGACCACCTCCATGCCCGGCAGCGCCAGCTTGTTGTAGCCGACCACCTGGCTGGTGACCTCCACCGAGCCGAAGGCCCACACCACGCCGTCGGCCCACTGCTGCCGCTCCCGCTCGGCGACTATGCGCACCGAGCTCTGCTCGCGCGCCCGCGTGCGATACCCGACCGCCGTCTTGCGGCTGACGACGGCCGCCTCCTCGGTCAGCTCCTCCACCAGGTAGGTGCGGCCCTGGTGGATGTAGACCGCCCCAGGATGGACGGTGGAGTCCGCGGACGACCCGGACACGGTGCCGACGACGGCGCCGGTCGACTCCTCCACCACGGGCACGTCCGCCGGCCCGTCGCCGCGCAGGGAGGTCAGGTCCTGCGCCCGGCCCGGCAGGTTGGTGTTCCAGAACCAGCCGGTCGGGCGGCGTCGCAGCGCCCCGCGGGCGGCCAGCTCCGTCAGCAGGGAGTCGTCGGGCAGGCCGAACAGGGGCAGGTCCTCCTCCCGCAGGGGCGACTCCGAGGCCGCCGCGCACAGGTGCGGGGCCAGCACGTAGGGGTTGGCGGGGTCGAATACGGTGGCCTCCGGGGCGGCGAACACATCCTCGGGATGGTGGACCAGGTAGGCGTCCAACGGGTTGTCGGAGGCGATCAGCACCGCCACGCCGCGGCCGCCGGCGCGCCCGGCCCGGCCCGCCTGCTGCCACAGGCTCACCCGGGTGCCCGGCCAGCCGGCGATGATCACGGCGTCCAGGCCGGTGACGTCGATGCCCAGTTCGAGGGCGTTGGTGGTGGCCAGCGCCCGCAGGCGGCCGCGGCGCAGATCCTGCTCCAGGGTGCGACGCTCCTCGGGCAGGTAGCCGCCCCGGTAGGCGGCGACCGTGTCCGCCAGCTCCGGTTGGGACAGGCCGAGCGTGTGCCGGGCCCGTTCGGCCACGATCTCGGCGCTGCGGCGCGAGCGCACGAACACCAACGCCCGCGCGCCCACACTGAGCAGGTCCACGAGCAGCTCGGCGGCCTCAACCACCGCGCTGCGCCGCGCCGCCGGATCCTCCGTCGGATCGTCCGTGTCCGGGCCGACGGGCGCGGCGGGCCGGGAGGCGGGGGATGGCGCCGGTGGGCGCGGCGGGCCTGCCTGGCTGGTCGGTGTCTGCGCCGAGGAGGGATCGCCTTCCACCGAAGATGCGGTTACGCCGCCCGGGCGGTTCAGGAAGGGATCGGCGGCGGGGAAGTCACTCGCCTGCGCCAGGGCCGCCACCGAGTTCTCCCAGGCCGCCCAGGGATCCAGCAGGGCCGGCTGCCACAGGGCGAGGGTGTGCTCGCCGGTGGGGGCGGCGTCGTCGGCGATGGCGGTGATGGCCTCGGGCTCCGCCCCGATCAGGCGGGCGGCCGTGAGTGCCGGCTCGGCCGCCGTCGCCGACGCGCACAGCACCACGGGCTCGGGGCCGTGCGGGCGCAGGCGGCGCACCAGCCGCAGCAGCCTACGCAGCACCAGGGCCACGTGGGCGCCGAGAATGCCGCGGTAGGCATGGCACTCGTCGACCACCACGTAGCGCAGCGAGCGCAGCAGGCGGTTCCAGCGCTCGTGGCCGGGCAGGAGCGAGAAGTGCAGGAAGTCGGGGTTGGTGAGTATGACGTCGGCGTGGGCGCGGGCCCAGTCGCGCTCGGGCAGAGGCGTGTCGCCGTCGCAGGTGGCGGCGTGCACAGTGCGCAGTGAGCCGCCCGGGACGCCCGCCTCGCGCTGAACCGACTCCAACTCGGTGATCAGGCGGTCCAGGGCGGCAGCCTGGTCGGCGGCCAGTGCCTTGGTCGGGGACAGGTACAGGGCGGTGGGACGACGCCCGTAGGCGGAGATACGGGCATCGGTGTCTGCGCGTTGGGCGGCCAGGACCTCCGAGAGGACGGGTAGCCAGGCGGCCAGAGACTTGCCCGAGCCGGTGCCGGTGGCGAGCACGGTGTGCCGGCCGGCGTGGACGGACTCGGCGGCGGCAACCTGATGCGTCCAGGGGCGGTCTACGCCCAGGCGGGTGTAGGCGGCGATCAGGTCGGGGTCCGCCCAGGCGGGCCACTCGCCGTGGCGACCGGGGCGGGCCGGGGTGCGCTGTAGGTGAATCAGCCGGCTGTCGCGCGCGCCGATGCTTTCGAGCAGGTCGGTGAGGTCGCGCGCGGGCGAGTGCGGCTGGGTGGTCATGGGGCAAGTGTGCCGCAGGGGTACGACGGGAACCGTCAGCCGGGTGGTTGGGCGGGGTGAGACTGGCTTGGCGGAGATGCGGGGAGAGCGGGACGGGCCCCGAGTGGAGCCGGTTCCAGGCTGGGGCGGCCCCGGGTGGAGCCGGTGCAGGCCGCACAGGTTCCGGGCGGGGCCAGCTCCGGGTGGAGCCGGTGCGGGTTGCACACTGGAGCTGTCAGGACAAAGTCGGCCGATCGTGTCTTTTCGTTGGAATCACGCGGAAGTGGTGGCCGGGGCGGGGTTTGGTGTTGACGCTCCAGTGTGCAACGAGGGCCTCGTTGCACACTGGAGGTGTTCTGCCGCCAAGGCTGTTTCGGTGAAACCGCGGAATCATGCGGTTTCGGGAGCCGGGTTCGGATAGGTTGCGTGCAAGTCGGAGCCTTAGGGGCATATACGTGATCGGCGACCGCGAGGCATGGACGCGATGCCGGTGCTTCCGCGACCTCGGCGGCGCCCTCGAGCCGCAGCCGGGCGCAGGGCAGTACTTGTGAGCGCGGTCTGCGCCATCCTGGGATGGGACCCGGCGATCGTGGGACTGCGTGAACGAGAGCGCCTCCATCGGTTTGAGGAGACGCTGCCGCCGGTCTTCAACGACAGGGGTCTCCCCGTTCGGCAATGCTGCCGCAATCGCGTGTCCGCGGCTGCAGGCGCAGGCTGCTGAGGACCGTACCCCGCTGGCGACGCACTCGCTTATTGGACAATCGGCGCACTCGCGGATGTCGGTGAGCCTTTCTCAGTAGGGGAGGCTGTTGTTCAGGTTGAGGATGACCAGGGCGGCGGTGGTGTCGACGCTTGTGCCCTTGACGGGTGTCTTGATTCCGATGCCGGCGTCCACATCCTGAACCCGATGAGAAGAGTTCAATGTCCATCGGTGACCACTTTGAGTGACGGCCCACGCGTTGCTAGATGAGCAAGTGGCGCCAGAATGGGGAAAGCTCGACGTTCCCGATCGGCTTCTGAGCTCACCTTGGACCAAAGTGGTCACGGATGGACAGATTTGGGTTCGCTGGGCGACCTCTGGTGCAGTCCCGGTTGCACCTTGACCGGCCTTTGGCACGATAGGCGTATGCGCATCGAATCACTCGGCTCGCTTACTGAGGCGGCCCTGGCCACGGCCGCTGACGGGGCCGTCTACGGGCGCGGCCAGGGTCTGGTGGACGCGGTCGGCGAACTTCGAATCGCTGACGGCGAGGCTACCGCCACGGTTTCCGGCACCTTCCCCTATTCGGTTCGGTTGACCTGGCAGCAGGATGAGGATGGCGGGGTCGCGGGCGATTGCAACTGCCCGCACCACGCCTCGGGCGCCTTCTGTAAGCACCTGGTGGCCGTCGGCCTGGCCGTGCTGCAGGCGGCCGAGCGTTCCGGTGCCCTGGTGCAGGCCGAGCCTGTGGGGGCGGAGGAACCAGCCCCTGAGGACGAGGCGGCCACCGCCGTCGAGGCCTATCTGAATGGCCTGGATGCGGACCAGCTGCGCGAGCTGATCCTGAATCTCGCCGACTCCAATGCGGAGGTGTTCCGCTCGCTGAGCACGACGGCGTCCCTGGTCGGCGGGGACGTGGAGGCGGTTGCCGCGGACCTGATGGCGCAGGCTAAGTCTGTCACCGGAGTGCGCCGCTTCCTCGGCTACCGGGACGCCATGGACTACGGCAAGGACGTGGGCGACGTCCTGAACGAGCTAGAGCCCCTGCTAGATACTGCCGACGGCGCTAAGGCAGCGGCGCCCGCACTGCTCCACATCACCACCCGCCTGCGCAAGCAGATGGAGAGGAATATTGACGACTCCAGTGGCGTGGTCGGTGATGTCTGCCAGCGCGCTGTGAGGCTCTACGCCCGCGCCTGCTGCGCAAGCCCGCCCGAGCCGGGCAAGCTCGGGCGCTGGCTGGCGAAGTTCCGCCTGGACTCGCCCGGTTGGCCCTCGGTCACCCTGGCGGAGTT
>NZ_QMIN01000047.1:42851-50185 GCF_003287795.1 Actinomyces sp. Z5 | reverse complement strand
GGCGTGCGGCGGCCAAGGCGGAGGCGGCCGCCGACGCCGAGGGGAAAGACCCGGACTTCGAGCTGAAGCAGATGCTGCTGGAGCTTGCCGATCACGACGGCGACGTCGACCGCGCCGTCCAGCTGCTGAGCCTGGGCGAGCACGTCCAGTACGGGGCGATCGTTGAGCGGCTGCTTGCGGCGGATCGTCGTCGGGAGGCGATGGCCTACCTGGACCGGGCGGTAGCCGAGGGGCGTGTGTCCACCAGCAACCTGGACTACTGGCGCAGGCGGGGCGGCGGCTACTGGATCGATCCGCTGCGTGCGGCCGAGCTGTACCGCGAAGACGGGCGCGACGACGATGCGCTGGAAATGGCCCGTGCCCTGTTCCGTCGCGCGCCCACCCCGGAGATGCTCGACGTCCTCACCGCCGTCGGTGCCTGGACGGGCCGTGGGAATGCGGAGCGGGATGAGGCGCTGGCCTGGGCCGAGCAGCAGTCCTGGCGCAGCGGCGACCCGATGATCGAGCTGGCACTGCATGTGGGTGACGTCGAGCGGGCCTGGGCCGCCGCCGACCGCTGGGGCGTCGGCTACGCCTGGCGGCAGCTCGCCGACGTCAGCCCGCAGCCGCGTCCGGACGACGCCGTCGCCCTGTACCGCCAGGCCATCGAGGAGACGCTCATTCCGGTCGGGCGGAAGGCAGCCCGCGAGGCGGCGGCGCTCGCCACCCACATGATGGCGCTGGCCGCGGCCGCCGACGGCGTGGCAGGCGGCGGGGTGACGCAGCCCTATGACTCCGCTCCGGAGGGCAGCCGCGTGGCGGGCTGCCGCGCTTGGCTCGCCGATCTGCGCGAGCAGTACCGGCGCCGCCCCACCGTCCGCGAGGAGCTCGACCGGGTCGGGCTGTGAGGACGGGGCGGATCGGAGTGTTCCGTGCACTGCCTTTACGGAGGGGGCGTCACTGCTATTACGTACTCTCACGCCCGGCGTTAGAGCGCGTAAGAGTGGCTCCGGCCGGCGTGGCAAAACACCGCGATGCCGCCGAAAGCGGGATGGGTAACGAGGCCTTGAGCTCTTAACTACTCTAATAATGTTAGAGTAACAGCATGTTGTCCGCGGAGGTCGATCAGGCATTGAACCTGACGCCTGATGAGACGGTTGCGCGCCTACTGGCGTTGCCCGAGGACCAGTGGTTCGAGCGTA
Source organism: Actinomyces sp. Z5 (assembly GCF_003287795.1). NCBI lineage: Bacteria > Bacillati > Actinomycetota > Actinomycetes > Actinomycetales > Actinomycetaceae > Actinomyces > Actinomyces sp. Z5. The sequence continues at coordinate 49,004 of NZ_QMIN01000047.1, read as the reverse complement.
AGTCTGGCACGATCAGGCCCTTGGACTTTGCGGTCCCGCTAGTTGCGATGGCCAACGCCGAGGGCGGAGTGGTGGTTGCCGGTCTTCATGACGGGCGAGTGGTGCCCGTGGACGACAGAGCCGCTAACGCGCTCAGGCAGGTTCCCGCTGATTTCACGACGCCGTGTGTGCGTGTGGAAGTGACCGAGGTGCTTTCGAGCGAGGGGCGCATTCTCGTTTTCCACGTTCCGCCCGGCGAGCACGTGCATGAGATGAAGCGGGGGTACTGCTACCAGCGCATCGGGGACGAGTCCCGGAGGCTTACGTACGCGCAGCGGCAGGAGTTGGAGTGGGATCGTGGCGCTGCCAGCTTCGATGGCACGCCGGTACGGGACGTTACCGTCGCGGATCTGGACGGTGCGCAGCTCTCTGAGTACCAGCGGACTTTGGGTTCTTCGTCGCCCGAGTTGGCTCTTCGAGCACGCGACCTGCTCACGAGGGATGGCGCTGTTTCCGTTGCCGGATACCTACTGTTCGCGTCCCGGCCCCAGATGCTGTTTCCCAACGCGCACGTCCGCGTCTTGAAATACCAGCAGAACGAGCGGGGAGCCGGACGCACGCTCAACCTTGAGGATGATGCCGACATCCGCTGCGAGGGGTCGATACCCGAACAGATTGCCCGAGCGACCGCGGCTATCGAGGCGCTGGCTCCGCGCCGTCGCGCGCTTACCGACTCCGGGCGATTCGAGGGTGTATCCACGATCCCTAAGGATGTTTGGCTCGAGGGTCTGGTCAACGCCGTCGTGCATCGGTCCTACAGCATTGGTGGGGACCACGTGCGGGTTGAGATCTTTCCGAACCGGATCGAGGTCACCAGTCCGGGCAGGTTCCCGGGGCTGGTGAATCCCGCTGATCCGGCCTCGATCAGCCGCAATGCGCGTAATCCCCGCATCGCGCGGGTGTGTGCCGACCTGGGGGTGACGCAGGAGCTTGGTGAGGGCATCCGGCGCATGTTTGCTGAGATGCGGCGGGCCGGGCTGTCCGATCCGAAGTACGTCCAGGGGCAGGAGGCGGTACGCCTGACGCTTATGGCGACTATGGCTCCTTCCGGTCGGGTCGCGCGTGAGATCGGTCCGAATACGATGAGGATTCTTGATGCGCTGCGTTTGGCCCAACGTCCGCTGAGTACCGGGCAGCTGGTTGAGTTGGTCGGCATGGCCAGGCCGACCGTGCTGCGCCATTTGAACGCTCTTCGCGATGCCGAGTTGGTTGTGTGGGAGGGCGAGAGCCGTCGGGATCCCCGGGCCACCTGGCGGGCGGTCTGAGGTGCGAGGTCGGTCTTCGCGCGGCGGGCGTTGTGCGTTGCCCACCGGCCTGCACGAGCGGTATCGGTGCCGCCCCGCCGTCCGTGAGGAGCGCGACCGGGTCGGGGCGTGAGGGCGGAGCCGTGGAGACGGGCTGTTAGACCTTCGCCGTGCCGGGACTATGCCGCGGTGGTGATGGTGATGCGACCGCCCAGGGCGCGTAACACTCTGGCGACCGTTTGGAAGGATGGATTGCCAGTGTCGGATAGGGATTTGTACAGGGACTCGCGTCCGACGCCGACCTGCTCTGCTATCCCGCTCATGCCCTTGGCGCGGGCGATATCGCCGAGGGCTGCTTGAAGCAACTTGGGATCGTCCTGCGCGGCGGCCTCGTTCAGGTAGGCGATGATCGCGTCGTCATCGTCCAGGTAGTCGGCCGCGTCCCAGCGTATGAGGCTCATGTCCAGTCTCCTGTTCTCCTGAGGTCCTCGCGTATCGTGCGTGCCTTGCTGATGTCGGTGCGCTGGGTTCCTTTGCTGCCCCCGAGGAGCAGACCGTATCCTCTGGGATACGGTATGTCATGTCGCCTCCTCTCGATTCGCATCGCGGCCACAGTAGGTCTCGTCTCTGACGTGAATTAGACCGGGATCGCCGTTGCGCTCGTGCCGAGCCGTCGGGAGGGCGTATTCGTCGGCGTGGCCAGAGGCCTGGCTGGGGCGATCGACGGCGACGGAAGCGTTGGCGCCTGGTATTCACGCCGCTCCGCGCACGCCTTCCAGCAGGGGGCTGGCCTGGCCGAACCAGGAGATGGCCAGTTGGTCGCGGGCGCGCGTGGCGGCCACGTACAGCAGCGAGCGTTCGCGCAGCGGGGCGTTGTCGTGGTCGGCGGAGTGCGCCTCTTTGCAGCGGTAACTCCGGGCAAGCTTCACCAGGCCGTCGTGCGGAGGTGGCTCTGTTGACCAGAGGGGCGCGCTAGTTATTTCGTTTTTTTCGAACTGCTGCTACGATTGCCGCATGGCTGCCACAGCTGCGCAGATGCAGACGACCCTGCCGCCCGAGGACCTTGAGGCGATGCTGGATCTGTCCCGCTTTCTGGGGCAGGTTGCGGAACCGGCTGCGCTCGTCGGGCCGGACGGCCAGACCGTAGGTCTCCCGGCGGAGGTGCATCGGGTGCTTATGGACGTCGTGCGCGCCATGTCGCAGGGCAGGGCGATCACGGTGGCGCCGGTGGATCAGGTACTGACGACCCAGGAGGCTGCGGATTTCCTCGGAATTAGCCGCCCCACCCTGGTCAAGCTTCTGGAGTCCGGCCGGATCCCTTACGAGCGTCCCGCGGCGGGTAGGCACCGCCGGGTCCGGCTCGCAGACATCGTCGCGTACCAGCAGCAGTCCGCTCAGGAACGCAGCGGCACTCTGGATGCCATGACTCGTGAGGCCGTCGACCTCGGCCTGTACGAGGACACCGCCGCTGACTACACGGCCGCTCTGCGTCGCGCGCGCAAGGGATGAAGCTTCCGTGACGCGTTTCTCTGCGATGCTGGACGCCTGTGTACTCGTCCCCGTGACGCTTGCTGACACACTGCTGAGGATCGCCGAAGCCGGCCTCTATCGTGCTCTATGGAGCGCACAAATACTTGATGAGACAGTGCGAGCGATCGAGGGTGTCCATCCTGACCTGCCGGTCGGCGCCGCCCGACGCCGCGCCGCAGCTATGGACACCGCCTTTCCCGACGCTTGCGTGACCGGGTGGGAGCACCTCGTGGCTGCAATCGACCTTCCCGATCCTGACGACCGGCATGTCATCGCGGCAGCCGTTACCGGACGCGCCGACGTGATTGTGACGGCGAACCTCAAGGACTATCCGGCCGACGTGCTCGCGTCGTACGATCTTGAGGTCCAAAGTCCCGATGTTTTCCTCCTTCATCAACTTGATCTAGAGCCGGCCAACGTGATGACCGCGCTGAGTCGCCAGGCACGTTCTACGCGCAAGCCTCCTTGGACGCTCAATGAGTTGATAGATCATCTTGCCCGCTGCGGCGTTCCGGAATTCGCGCAGGCTGCGAGGGCGCAGAAGTGGCGGGCGGAATATCTGACATGATCGGAAATATTATGGCCTGGAATAATCAGACCTGGAACACGATGTGATCCGGATTAGGATCCATCCTCCTCAGTCAGATGCTTGGCAATTGCTGTCGTAAGTTCATCCCATGAGTGTGCTCGGGGAAAGCCAGTTAGCGACCGATTGTATGTGCGGTCCATGATGACAGTTTGTTGGCCAGCGCTGCTCAGACTAATTGCTACTGAGGGTGAGTCCTCGATATGCAGATTCGCGTCCAAAGTATCCTTCGGGCCCACAAAGCATAGAGACATGTAAGGCAGGTGGTGGTCGTCCAGCCAGGCGGCTGTGTCTGAAACCACGGTCTTATGCAAGCCGGACGAGATGAGTCTGTGGGTCGCAATACGAATATGGAAGCCGCATTCGCTTAGATAATTAAGAGCCTCCGCTGTTCCGGGAATGATAGGAATCGTTCTGTAGAGGTGGTCTTCGACCGCTTCCGTATGCAGGCGCATGAATGTCTTATGGTCTCTGATGGGCCAGCCGGTCGCAGTCATCAGGTTGTAGGAATCTGGCTCTGGAATCGATTCCTCGGGGAGATTGAAGTGCCGGGAGCAGATGGTCCTCATGGCGGCGACGTAGTCGGCACACACACCATCCAAATCGATGTCGATGATCGCGTGGCCTGAACCATGCGCAGCTCGAAGCGAGTCTTTGAACACAATCGTATTCGGAGTATCAACAGTCATGGTTATCCTGAAGTTGGGGACCGTGATCGCTAGGCCAGATGTGCACAAATACATCCCTGACGCAATCAAGGGCCTTTTTTGCCTCGAGCTCTGGAAGTTTGGGCACGCATTCAAAGGCTGCAACTTCTGCAGCGTCACCGCTGTCTTGACGTGATGGGAATGATGAAGGCTCTGCGGGAGCAAGAACACTTCCTCCGATACGAGTTTCCATTGTCTTCTTGCAACTTTCGCGTTTGCGTATCCAACAACACGCTTGTAGCGTTATACAGAGGCAGGCCAGCGTGCACATCGCACTAATGAGTATTGGGAGAAACGTCGGCCATGCATTGAGCTCGGTCAGGTTCGGCGGTCCAGACCTCTCGAATTCTCCATCGCGGCCAACGAAAACGGGAAACAGCAGGAGGTCGATGCTGACCGTAAGAACAAGGAGAGTGATCTTGCGGGAAAGAGGTTTATTGACGCTTTGCGACAGACGGTGTCCTCCGATTTTGAGGAGCGTTGACAGCCACAGAGCGAACACGAGGGTGAGAATCGTGAGAGTATTGCCTGTAGTGAGTAATTCTGGGAGTGGCTCTGGCCGGAAGACTGTGACCCATAATGTAAAGGCGCAAGTCAAAAAGGCAAGTATTCCTCCGATGCACACATGTATGAGTGGCTGCCGTTCACACCACATGTCAAGCATGAGTTTGGTGAGCGGGCTCGGGTCGGTGCTATCCATGTGAAGGTGGAGGTGACGCTCCACTGCCATTATGCTCAACGATGCGTCGGGATTAGGGCCTATTGTCTGCGCCTCTAACCCTAGGATTTCGGTTCCTTCGGCTGGAAGCAAGTCGATGTGAGTGGAACTCGCTGCCCGAGTAGGGATGTAGATTGGATATTGACTGAGATTAGGAGCGGAGGTGTGGCGCCTATTTTGGAGCTCTCTTGGAAGGGCAATGTCGAAAGATACCTTCACGACAGTGCGGGATTTGACGGCGCTCCGTGGCAAGAGGACCGCGAAGGTGTAGTTTGAGGACACGGTCGAGAGCAGCAGGAGCAGTGATGTTAGGATATCGCGGTTGCTAGGAGCGTGGTCTGCGTCCGGTTTTGCCGGTTGATCTTGAACGGTGTGCTCCGCACGTATTTGGGCGTCGATGTAGGTGTGGAGTTGAGTTAGTTGAAGGTTCTTCGTGTCGGTTGCGGAATGACTATGTCTGTTGGCGAGAAAGGAAAGTTCATCTCCAAAGTACTGTTCTCGACATGCATTGAGGGTTGAGGGTGTGTCGGGCTCAGAATCGGTGTGGTGAGCTTTGCTGTAGACAACTTTTTTGAGATCGTCTACTAATAAATCCGGGTCTGCCGTCCTCGGGATCTTAGGGAGATGCTTGATGAGCCATCGGAGCGCAGCGATCGTGATGCGTCCGTTCTCGTCCGCTCCAACCGCAGGAAGGGCGGCTCCTGTGGCGTCCCTGACATCAAGACCGACGAGCGCTCCTTTCCTCATGTATGTTAGAGGGACAACGACCATGTTGGAGTCGCCGCTGGCGCCGATTTCGGTGGCGGAGATCGTAAGGCTTTCTGGAATAAAGAGGTCGAAGCTGATGTGGTGTCGCGTCTGGCCTTCGGGAAGAAATTGAATAGACTCTACCCTCCTCTTTATCCACAATTTATGGTTTAAGACTAGTACAGCGGCTCGCTTTCCGAGAGGTATGGTCTGGCCGCAAGTGCTTTCTGACGGTCCTTCTGATGGTGTCGATGCTGTGAGCAGGTTGGGCGTCGGTGCTGCTACCGTGAGGCGGTTGCCTAGTTGCGTGACGTGGTCATTGTCGCGTTGATGGAATTGCCGCATGATATGCGCTGCGAGTTCGAGCATTCTCATTTGTGGTTGTCTCCGTGTTCCGTCCGTCCTGAGGCGTGGGCTACCCCTTCCAGCAGGGGGCTGGCCTGGCCGGACCAGGAGATGGCCAGTTGGTCGCGGGCGCGCGTGGCGGCCACATACAGCAGCGAGCGCTCGCGCAACAGGGCGTCGTCGTGGTCGGCCTCGGAGTACTCCTGCTCCCGCAGGGACCGGGGGATCGCCTCCACG
>NZ_QMIN01000047.1:0-42526 GCF_003287795.1 Actinomyces sp. Z5 | reverse complement strand
CCGGGCGCACCTCCACGCCCCGGTGCGCCAGACCGGTGACCACGTTGTCCCGCTGGTAGCGGTCGCGCACCAGGATGGCGATGGACTCGGGAGCGCCCGCCCCCGCGGCACGGTCCTCCTCAAGCCACAGGTTCAGCAGCGCCGCGGCGTCGTCGAGTTCGGCGGCGTGGTCCTTGGCGTGCAGCAGCAGCGGCTCGGGACCGGAGCGCGGAGACACGTAGTGGTGCTGCTCGGCCTGCCCCTCCAGGTCCTCGAAGGTGCCGCGCTCCAGGATCTCGAAGGCCAGGTCGAGGTTCTGCCGGGTGGTGCGGTAGTTGCGCGTCAGCCGCCGCGAACGCCCCCGCACCTGAATGCCGTAATGTCTGAGCGTGATCTTCTTACCGTAGATCCGCTGGTGGGAGTCCTCCGCCAGGAACAGGTCGTCGGGCCCGGGCTCTACCAGCGCGCGCAGCAGTTGCAGGTGCGCGGGCGTGAGGTCCTGGGCCTCATCCACCAGCACATGCCGGTACGGCCGGGGCACTCCGTGCGCCGCCTGCGCATCCAGCCAGGCGGCGGCCAGCGCCAGCATCTCTGCGAAGGAGGCGACGCCGAGCTCGGCACTGCGGTCCCGGTACTTCTCGATCACGTTCCACACGGACGCCCGCTTGCGCCGGTCCAGCGCCACACCACGGCCCGGCCGCCGGATGCGCAGGTACTGCTGGAGGGTGGTCACGCGGTGCGGCAGCACCACCAGTTCGTACTCCGACTCCAAGAAATCCGTGGAGCGCAGGTTCTCCGGCAGGTCATCACCGGTGAGGGTCAGGGCGTCGTCCCAGAGGTTCTTCCGGGTCACGGTCAGCACGTTCGTGCGCCGCCTGCCGAGCACCTGCGCGGCGGTGTCTGCGATGGCGTCCCCGGCCCGCTGAAGAATCGCCCGGGCCACCTTGTCCAGGCCGCTGACCATCAGCCCGGGCCGCCCGACCTGTTCGGTGAAGTTGAGTGATGGATCGAGTTCCGCCACCTGGCGGCGCAGGTCGTCGGCCAGGTTGCGCGTGTAGGTGGTCAGCAGGATGCGCGGCTCCTGCCCGGCTGCGGCGTCACGCCTGGCCAGCTCGACGGTACGGTGCACGGCGACGACGGTCTTGCCCGTCCCGGCACCGCCGGAGATACGCATCGGTCCGTTCGGGCGACTGTCCACCAGCGCCCGCTGCTGGGGGTGGAGGAACACCTGCCACTGGGCGAAGGTGAGGCCGTCGATGGCGCGGCGCAGGTCCTCATCGTTCTCGATCCAGGTGAAGGAGGAGCGGGCGGCGCGCGTGCGCAGTCCCTCAATGAGCTCCGAGTCAGAGGAGCCGGCGGCCACCTGCTCCGGGCGGCGCAACTGGAAGTCGTCGCGGACGTCCTCGATTGTGGAGCCCGTGGCCAGGGCGAGCAGCGCCTCCCCCTGCCAGGGCACCTCCGCGGTGGTGGCCAGGTCCAGCAGCTGGGATTCGCGGGTGGCGGCCAGCGCCGCGGCGGCGAGCGTGACATCGATGCCGAGCTCGTCGCGCAGCACCTCGATGCTGAGGCCGTCCGGCCAAGTGGGGGCGGCATCTCTGCTGGCGACGACGACGGCGTCCGGCAGGGGCTTCGGTGCGGCATCCGGGGCGAGCGCAGTGGCGCCCCCCGTTCCGGTGGCGGCCCCGGCCCCCGTTGCCGGACCGGCCTGCGCCGCCCCCGGGGTCGGCTGCACTGGCGATCCCGACGTCGCGGCGGAAGCGGCGTCCTGACGCGCCTGCGCGTTGGCGGCCTGGAGGCGGGCGGCCTCACGCGCGATCTCCGCCGCCTCACGCTGAGCTGCATCCAGCTTGGCCTGTGCCTCCCGCCGGGCCTGCTCGACGGCGTCGGCGCCCTGTGCGATGGCGTCCTGAATCCGGGTCACCTCGGTGGTGCCATTGGCGGGGTTGATGCGGACGGTGACGGACTCGGCGATCTTGATCGCGTCGTCGTGCGGCCAGATGCCGTGGAAGACGTATACGGGCTCGGCGTCCGCATTCAGCTCGAACAGCACCGCCCGGTAGAAGCCGGTCACGCGGGCGGTGCGCACGCGCCGGTCCCGAGCATTCCGGATCGGCTCCACGTGCAGCCCGGAGCTGGTGGAGTCGCCCGCGAGCTTGTTCAGGAACGGGCCGATCTTGGCCTGCAGTGACGGATCCTTGGCGGTCGCGTCCTTGACCTTGCTGCTGGGCCAGACGATTGCGGGCATATCAGTGTTCCTTCAGGAGTGCGGAGACTTCTGCGGCGGTGGAGGCGGGATCGGCCCCGGCGACGACGGCCCTCCAGCCGGCCGCCTGCAATGCTGCCACGTCGCCTTCGAGCGGCTGGTAGACGAGGGCGACCCGCTGCGCCTTCCATGACAGCTCGGTCATGACGCCGTCGGCGGCCTCCTGTCCCTCGCCGTCGCGGGCAATGCCGGCCCGGGCCAGGTGGGGTACCAGGGCCAGGACTTCCTCGGGCATGAGCGTGGTGTCGACGGCGTCCCAGCCGAGCTCATGCATGGCTTCGGCGGAGACGCCGCTGCCGCTGACGGCGGCCTCGGCGGCGGCCCGCTCCTGCAGTTCGGTCAGGGCCAGGGAGGTGGTGGTGATGGTGACGGGTGCCTGCGCCAGGGCGAGCACATTGCTCAGTCGCAGCCAGGTGCGCCAGGAGTCGGCGTGCGCGGGTGAGGCCAGCGCGTCGGCGGAGTCGTCGAGGACGAGCGCCATGCCGGTGGTGGCGGTGCCGGTGAGCTGTATTGCCAGGGACAGGTGATCGGCCACGAACACCGAGCAGGAGGTCTGGGCGGAGGTGGTGGCCGGCTCGGGGAGTCGGCTGCCGGGGCGCAGTGCCCGCAGCGCCTCCCACAGGGGGTCATTGTTAGGGCTGGTGGCGGGCGCGTACCGCATGGCGGCGCCCCCGGCCAGGGGCAGGTGCCGGGTGGCGCCGAGGATGAGCGGGCTCCAGATGGAGTCGGCCAGGGCGCTGAGGGCCGTGCCGGTAGGACCCTGGCCGTCGGCGTCGTCCAGCAGCATGGTCACCAGCAGCTCCATGGGGCCGCCCCGCCAGGCTGTCAGGGCCTGCTCGGTGACAGCGCCCGCGCGGGCGGGGCGCGGCATCCCGGTGCGCAACTGGGCGACGGCGGGATCGTCTAGCCAGGCGGGCTCCCATGCGTCCGTCAGGTCCTCGAAGCCCAGGGAGATGACCCGGTAGCCGTGTGCGCGCAGACGGGCCCGCTTGGCGGCGTCGTCGGCGAGCCGGTTGTGGGACAGGCTGGCGTGGTAGCCGCGGCCGTCGGTGTAGACGGCGATGGGGGAGCGGCCCAGCGGCCGCTGGCAGGTGAAGTCGGGGCGGGTGCCGTGGGCGTCGAGCTGCGGGCGGATGCGCCAGCGGCCGCCGTCCAGGTCGAGCGCGGGCGCGCCGGAGAGGCTGGCCACGGTGGTCACATTCATGGTCTTGCTCAGGCGCCGGGCCAACACCGTGCGGAAGCTGGCCTCCAGGGGGCTTTCGCCGACGCCGGCGTGTACGGCCTCATCGGTGACCTTCCAGGTGGGCACGTGCGGGTCGAGGTCGGCGAACAGTTCCTCCTCATCCATGCCCAGCAGCTGCCGCAGCGCGTGCAGTGCGGCCACGCGGGTCACCCCGGCGGATGTCGCGTGGGGCTGCAGGCAGCGGTGGCACATGGCGGTTTCCTCGCCGCGGCACGGGCAGTCCTCCAGGTGCCGGCCGGTGGTGACGATCAGCTCCCACAGTCGTTCGGGGCTGTCGAAGTCGGTCAGGTAGCCGGTGCCGCCGGGGACCGCGTCGTGCAGTAGCAGGGCGGGTCGGGTCTCCCCGGCCTCGCCGTCGGCCACGGGGTAGGGGACGGCGGTGATCTCCAGGTGGTCGGGGGCGCCGCCGGTCAGCAGTTCCAGGCCGAGCAGGATCGCGGAGGCCAGGGAGCCCAGGCCCTCCTGGTAGCCGACCAGCCCCACGGGGAGCACTAGGGCGATGGCCTCGGTGGTCAGTTCCCGCATCAGGTCCACCTGGATCACGTGCTCTTTGGGGTCGGTGCGGTGCTCGCACCAGGGCCGGTGCTCGGAGGGGCTGGAGGCGCCGGTGTCCGTGTCGAGTTTGCCGCAGGCCTCGCACAGGCGGAAGTCACGGGAGGAGACCGGCAGGGAGGCGACCTGGTCCACCGCCTGCCCCGCCAAGGCCCGCCCGGTGTTGAGCCAGCGCAGGGCCAGGCCGCGGTAGCGGACCAGCCCGAAGCCGGAGGCGTTCACGCTCCACTCGCGCTCGACCCGCTCCGGGTTGAAGTCGGCCAGGGGCAGCACCTCGAAGCCGGTGCGGATGCGGTCCTCGCTGCCGTCCCCGATGCGGGCGTCGTCCTTGGAGACGTCGGCGAAGACCCGGTTCAGGCGCAGCACGCGGCGGGCGCGCCCCACATCGGCGATGGCGGTGTCATGGCAGCGGGGGCACTGCGTGGGGGCAGCGGGTAGATCCTCCTGCGGGGGCCGGACGTCCACGTAACCGCAGGCCTGGCAGCACAGCCACCACTGCGCCTGCCCACTCAGCCCGGAGGCGTCAACGCCCTGAATACCCATCTCCATGCCGTGGGTGTAGAAGGTGGCGCCGGGCGCGAACTCGCTCAGGGCGTGAACGGAGGGCCGGTCGATGTCGTAGGGCTCGGAGTGGAACTCGTCGGTCTCCGGATTGCGCCAGGACACCCGGGCAGACAGGCGCACCATGTCATCGATCAGGGCGTAGTTGGGCAGCACCCCGTGCCGTTCCAGGGCGGAGACCCAGTGCTCCTGCTCCAGGTCCAGCAGGCGGGCCTCGACGGCGCGCCGGGTGCCCTCGGCGGCGCGCAGGGCCCGTCGGTCCTCCTCAGTGGGGTTGGGCCGGAGCGTGGCGGCCTGCAACTCGGGCAGGGCGTCCTTGACCTGCTTGTGCTGGCGGCGCAGCTGCTCGGCCTCGGTCCGGTGCTCGGCCACGGCCCGCTGCAGCATATCCCGGGGGCCGGCGCCGTCGTCGTGCCGGATCCAGGTTTCCAGACGGGTCAGTGCCGGGGTGCGGTCGGCGAAGGTGGCGGCGAAGGTGCGTGCCAGGATCGCCCCATCGCGGGAGATCCGCTCGCATACGGCGCCTATGAAGGAGTCGTCGTTGGCGCTAAGGGCGGTGCGGGCGTTGCCGCTCCCGTGCCCGGCGGAGGGCACGGCGGGGTGGTTCTCCCGGGTGAGCACGTCAATGACGTAGGCGATGAACTGGCGGCGCAGGATCTCCTCCGCCCCCAGGTAGGTGGATGGCAGCCTGACCGAGCCGTCCAGCAGGTTGGCGGGGTCCTTGAGCAGAGCCAGCTGCTCGCGCCTGCCGGGCACGTACGCCAGTGCCAGGGCGGAGCCGTTGCGTCTGCCTGCACGCCCGACCCGCTGCACGTAGGAGGCGACCGTATCCGGCAGGGAGCCGAGTATGACGGTGGACAGGTCCCCGATGTCGATACCCATCTCCAGGGTGGGGGTGGCCACCAGCACGTTGGGGTCGCCGGGCCGCTGCACGGGGCGTTTGAAGCCGGCCTCCACGGCGGCGCGCTCATCGGCGTCCAGCAGGGAGGTGTGCTCGTGGGCGTCCACGCGCCGCACATGCGCACCGGCGTACATGTCCCGGTAGAAGCTGTCCGCCTGGTGCGCTCGGGCCGCAAGGGTGCCGGGGCAGTCGGCGGTCAGGCAGTGGGCGCCGTCGAGCTGGTCCACGGTGGCGACGGCGGCCGGCAGCTGGCTGCGGCAGGTGTCGCACACCAGGAGCAGCTCCTCCCCGGTGGCGTCGTGCAGCGGGGAGACGATGACGCGCTCGGCGGGGATGCCGTAGACGGTGCCGCCGGTGTCGGTTGTGGTGGCGGAAATAATCTCCGCCTTCGCCAGGTCTGCCAGCAGGGCGCGGGCGAGCCGGGCGGCGTGCGTGGGGGTGACGTGCAGGCATTTGCGGGTCCAGGTGGCGTACCAGGAGCGTGGGGAGCCGACCGGCACGAAGGCGGAGCGGCGCGTGTCCAGGCTGCCGCCGACCTCCGGGAAGGCGGGCGCGCTGCGGCCTGCGGGGAAGGCGGGCTGCCCCTGGCGCCGGTTGCGCTTGTACCAGATCCACAGGCGCTTGCCGTCGTCGCGCTTGTAGCGGGTCAGCCATTCGTGGTCGATGGCGCCGTCCCGGCGCATGTGCTCCAGCGTGCCACGCACCCAGGCGAGCAGGTCCCTATCGGAGACGTCGTCGAATCCGGGCAGGGCCGACTGCTCGCCACCCTCACCGAGGGCCGCGCGGGCCAGGCGGGTCAGGGCGCCGGCGCGTCCGGCGGACACGTGCACGGTGACGGAGCCGGTGGCCTCCAGGGTGCGCCCGTAGGTGGACTGGAGGCCGACCTCCAGGGCGATGTCGAACAGAAGCCGACGCCGCACATAGTCCTGGGCGGTGCGCCGCCTGCGGGCGGTGGCCTCCGAGTCCCAGTAGGGCTTGAAGCGCTCATGCTCGACCAGGGCGGAGGGGACCAGGCGGTAGCGGTCGAAGGCGCTGGCTCTGGCGGCGTCGAGGGCGGCGTCCGCCCAGGCGTCGATCGGCATGTCCGCCCGCAGGGCGCCGCGCAGGGCGGAGCGCAGGCTCATGGTGTGGGAGCGCTGGTCCACGAATCCGGCCCGGTGGGCGGCGTCCTGCACGGAGTCGGTGAAGATCAGGGCGCGCTTCTCGGCGTCGTCGAGGGCGTCGTCGCCGAACAGCGTGGTCAGGGAGACGGACAGGAGGGTGGCGACGGCGGAGCCGAGGAAGCGGATGGAGTCGGTGGCGCCGCAGGAAGGGCACACGTCGCGGACGGAGCCGTCGGCGACGGCGCGCTCGTCCCCGGTCAGGGTGAGCACGGGCAGGAAGCGGCCCTCCCGGGTTTCCAGGTCGGCCTCCTGCGGCGGGCGGGTGAGTAGCTCGCGGCCGTCCACGGAGTACCAGCGCAGCCCGGGGTGGCGGGCCTCGGGGCTGGGGTCGCCGGCGTCGAGCCGGGCGCGGTAGTCGGTCTCCTCCCCGGGGGCGTGCAGGAGGGCGCGGAAGCGCGGGTCCCCCAGCAGGTGGTCGCGGCGGACGGTGGACTGGTCGTGCTTCTCGCCCTGCCCGGTGGGGGCCAGGACAATGCCCCATCCGGAGCGGCCGCAGGAACGGCAGTACACGGCGGGGCGGGCATCCGGGCGCTCGTCCTCCTCGGTGTGGGCGGGGGCGTCGTCGGACCACCTGAAGGCGGGGCGGGCGTCCAGGGCCCGGTCGATGCGGGTGACCTCCCGAATCCACATGGTGACTTCGACGCCGACGGCGCCGCGGTCCGGGTTGCCGTCCAGCCCGGCGCGGATGGTGGACAGCGCCGCAAGGATGGTGGCCAGGGCCAGGCGGGCGGTCTCCGGATCGGCGGCGGGTCCGAACAGGCGGTAGGCGAGGTTGCTCAGGGCGGTGGCGTGCTCGGCGGCGCGGATCAGTTCCACCACGTCGGGGTGGGAGTGCAGGGCGGCCGCGAGGACCGGGGCGTCGGGGAGCGCCTCGGTTGGGTCGACCGGATCGGCCGGGTCGACCGGATCGGCAGCGGCGGTCGGGGGTGAGTCGGGGGCCGCCAGGGCGGCGTCGTCGGGGGTGCCGACGGCGTCGGGACGCCGATACAGGGCGGCGACGACGTGGGCGAGCAGGTCGGCGGGGTCGGGGGAGCCGGCAAGGGCGAGGCCGGCGAGGGCCTGGAGGGCAGGCGCGGTGAGGTTGCGCAGGTGGATCGGGGTGCCGAGCGCACCGGCGGGAACAGCGGCGCGGCGGGAGGCGGCCCACTGCTCCAGGTCGGCGCGGGTCTCCAGGACGACGGCGTCGGCGGGCATGTCCACCCCGAACACGTCGCGGGCGAAGGCGAGCATGCGGGAGGGGTCGCCGCCGTCGCCGAGGGTGGCGGAGGTGGCCACGGGGCAGACGGGCCCGAGCGGGGAGGTGTCGAAGGCCTGGCGGCGCGGGTCGTCGTCGGGCAGCAGGTCGCGCAGGGCCAGGCCGAGGCGGCGCAGCAGCATGGCCACGTCGGTGCCCTGGGCGCCGTCGTAGGTGTGGAACTCGTCCAGCACCAGGTAGGTGAGGGACGCGGCGGAGGCCCGCCACAGCTCGCGGTCCTCGGGGCGCAGCAGGAGCTGGTCGAGCATCTTGTAGTTGGTCAGCAGAATGTCCGGCGGGGACTGGCGCAACTGGTGGCGGTCGGTGATGAGGGAGTCGGCGGTGACGCGGCTGTGGTCCTGGGCGGTGTCACCGGTGTAGAGGCCTGCGGTGACGCCGGCCAGGGCCGGGTCGGTGGCGAGCAGGTGGGCGAGGCGGGCGGCCTGGTCAGCGGCCAGGGCGTTCATCGGGTAGAGGATGAGGGCCTTGATGCCGGTGATGCCCTGTGCGCGGGCGCGCAGCACGTGGTCGAGGACGGGGTGGAGGAAGGCCTCGGTCTTGCCGGAGCCGGTGCCGGTGGTGACGATGGTCGGCTCGGGGCGGTGGCCATCTTTGGTGGTGAGGCGGCGGTAGGCGTCGGCCTGGTGCCGGTAGGGGGCGAGGCCGGGGTCCCAGTCGAGGGCGTCGGAGCGGGCGCTCGCGGGCAGGTAGGGCAGGCGCAGCCGCACGTAGGGGCCCACGAAGATGCCCTGTTCGGGGTCCTGGAGGAAGTCGGCGAGGGCCCGCCGCGGCTCCGCGTCCGTGAGTGCGAAGTTGGTGGAGAGGTAGTCGACGATGGAGCGGCGGATGCGTTCGGCCTGGGGGCTGGGCAGCAGGAGGGACATGGGTCAGCCTCGCGGGCCGTAGGGGCGGGGGAGGGGACGAAGGGGACTGAGCCCGGCGGTGGGGGTGAGGGTGAGCTTGGCGGTGGGGGTGAGGCGGCGCGCCCGGCACGGGGCGGTAGGACGCGGACGACGGGCCCGGTGGGAGATGCGGCTCACAGGGGCGAGGGTACCGCAGGGACGGTGATGATCTTGGGAAAATCGGTTAGCTCGGTCTTGCGGGAACTTTGCCGGAAGAACCTGAACAACCGCCCCTGGCCCACTCTGGGCTCATGACAGGAACGGTACGCGTAAGTATGTGGGAGATATCGGTGGCACAGACGTTCGTTCAGGCTGATCCGTAGACCTCGAAGCCGCCCTTTGTCACCGTCTGTACGTAGGACGCGGCACCTGCAATCAGACGTAGCTGTTCATCACTCGCTGAACCAATACTCATGCCGGGTTGCGCGATGATCGTTGTGAACCGAGGAAGCAGAGTAGGCGCTTTCTGCCTGATCATGTGCAGTGTCTTACGGTCGCCTATCTCAAATGGGGAATGTTTGAAGGTCTTTATGTAATTAGTAGTTCGGCGGGCGAGATGATCGAGAAGCGGCGAGGCTGCCATGTCTCGCCATCGTGCGCCCCGCATCGCTTGACCGCAGACTTCATAAAGATCTGCAAGGCGGGCCCCGGGCGCAGGTTGTGACGAATACTTGCAGTGTACGAGAGTGACGTGCAGGTCGCCGGCCTCAACCCTGAGCCCGACTAGGTCGGCTGCTTCGCCGGACCTATCGTCGTCAATGAGAACGTCGAAGGTTCGGTTGTCCATTAGGTAGCGTGCCATGAATGCTTGAATCGAGTCTTTACGCCGGTCTGGGCCTTGCGATTCGACCTTAATATCCACGCCGTTCTCGGCCCACTTGAGTGGTCGCAATTTATCGCGCGGATATGGTGGTAGCTCGGACCGTGATTCCAATAACCGGTCATCGCTGGTGATTAGCCGGTCGCCAGCTAGTAGAAGAGTGGGCTTATGGTCGTTCAGCCACTTAGACAACGGAACTTCCTGCCTGTGTCCACCTTCCACGATAGCTTCGTCTTCCACGGCACGATAATGAACGCCTGAAGCGCCGAAACGCCCCTCATACTTAAGGTTCCATGATGGCGTGACTACGGAGAAACGAAGCGGCCCCTCCACTCCATAATCGTCGACCTTAAGTTCGGCATCGGTTAAAAAGACGTCGCGCTTATTGTAAACAATTCGGGGTATGGTCTCAGTTCCGAGATAAAGGCTCCAGGGCCATTCGATCGCAAGGCACGGATAAGGTGGGCGTTCCTTGACGTCTATAGGGATGATCATGTCGCGGAACAGGGAGTGGACGTCAATGGTTGAGTCCCGGAGTTTTCTGCCTTGTTCATGGCACCACCATCGCCATTCGGCGAGATTTGACGCGGTCCGTGTTGACCAGAAACGTCCCGACAACGCTGCTGCAATAGTAACGCGTTCCCCTTCTTGAAATGCCTTAGCTGCTACATGGGTGTTGGCTTTGTGGGAGCGTTCGGCTTCGGTGAGCGCGGTCTCGACGTCGCTGCCCACGTGCATGGAGAATCGTTTGTCGCGGTCTCTGACATCAAGGAGTCCTATGTTCGTCGGTATAAGACGGTCGAGGTTGGAGAAGACCTTGAAAGCGTCGTAACCTTTGACAGGAATTGCCTCGTGGCCGAGTATCGCCTTGACCAGGTCGTCCAGGGCACGTCTTGTATCGGAGCAATGGACATAGAGCAGCCCCAGTGCTCGGTCCAGAAAGAGCGCAATCAGCGTATAGTCAGTGGTCCGTAAGGACGGGATTCTCCCCCACCGGAGGTCTGAGACGTTCTCGATCACGAACCATGCCATAGTATTCTCGCGGTTGACGCTGATCGTATCGTCCAAGATCGCGTCGCCGTAGACGTCGCGTGCGGCGAATGGATCCCAGTCATCTGTTGTCGTCGCAAAGGCGCGAGCGCTCATTTTCGGCTGGAGGAGGCCAACTGGTACCTCGGGCGGGTTATCGACGAATGACGCCTCGAACCTACTGACCTCATCGGCGCGTTCTGTTGCTCGCTCCGTGGTGTCGCTGAGTACCTTGTCCCAATCGGGGTCCTCACGCAGGAGGGACCGTAGCGGCGAGAGTGCATGCCTCGGTTCCTGCCGAATGAAGACGCTAGCTTTGCCGATTGGGACCGGGGCGGAAGTGCGAGCGAGTCGCCCGATGAGCTGGACCATAGGGCTGAGAGACTGGTGTGTGTCATGAAATGCTCCGACTTTGAGCGTGGGAAGGTCAAAACCTTCTCCGAGCATGTCGACACAGACAATAACCCGACTCAATCGATCCCGCATAGCTTGGACTGCTGCGTCCCGTTCGGCAGCAGGTAGCGAATCGTAGATAACCTTAGGATGGAGATCAGGGGCGAGGCTGGAGTACAGTGCATGGACCTCGTCGGCTCGCTGTTTCGTTCCGACTCTGGCCAACAGTAGGTGCTCATAGCCAGCTCGTAAATCGTCGCGAAGCCTGGCTAAGGCGGCGTTTGCGAGTGCTTCGTCGTCGCCATCAAGATCGAGAACTGCAGTAAAATCGATTTTGCTGAAGTATCCTTCACGCTGTGCCTCCCGGAGAGGGAATCTATAGATGACGCGTCCGGGCAGCGTTCGCCCATCGCGCCGGTAAGGAGTTGCGGTGAATAGCAGTACCGGACGCTCGTCGAAGGTATGGATAATCTCCGCCCATGTTCGCGCGCACGCGTGGTGTGCCTCGTCGACCAGGAGGTGGGTGAAGCCGGAGAAGAATGACGCGCGAACGGAGGGTGTCGATGCGCGGATGGCGCTTGGAGTTGCGACAACGACGTTGCAGGCGGCTACGAAACTTGTGGCCGCCTCTTCACTTTCGAATCGTCCCGCAACACGCCCGACCCGCGGCCTCAGCGCGGTAGCTCGGACGATTTCCTCTCGTTGGAGAATTCCTAGAGTTTCGAACTTCGATGCGATCTGGTCTCGCAGGGCGGAGGAAGGGACCACTACAAGTACGTGTTCCGGGCGCTGTGCGACCAGCCACGCGAGCATCGTTTCGGTCTTACCTGTTCCTGTAGGCATGACCACGATCCCGGGTTCGGTCATGCCGGAAGATTGGTAGCCAATAATCGAATGTAATGCACCGATCTGCGGGCGGCGGAGACTGTGTGGGCGGCTGTGTGGCGTGAACCCGATCGCTCCGTCGAAGGAGTTGCGAACGGCTTCTGTAGGTGTTGGCTCCCGCTGCCCGACCCAAGTGACTGTGGTGTCGGTGACGCCATCGGCGGGAATTAAGGCCCGGAGTTCGCCGTCTGCTGGAGTGACGTAATCGGGTGCTGTGGGCCACTCGCCGTAACGGCTGCGAATGCGCGGAGGCACTTCATTTGTCAGTTCAAGTCCGTCATGTGCCGGAACGAGCAGCTGTCGGATCATGTTCTTGCCGACGGTGCTCACCTGTGCCCAGACCTCATCGGTTCTCAAAGAAACTGTAGCGGTCATGACTCGCTTCGTAGCTCTCGCATCGGTTGTTCGTCGGGAGGAGTGAAGATGGCCGGTGGTTCCTGGAATACTGCGGGTTGTCGATGATCTTGCTGTTCTGGGTGAGAGACACCTTCAAGGTGAATGCTACAGCATGCGTGTATCCGGACGTGGGGGTGCAGGTGGGGCGCGTGGCGCCGGTGTGTGTGGCCGGTGTGGTACTGCTGGGAGAGACGGCGCTTGCTGTGGGTGTATGGGTGGGGCCTTGATCCGGCGTTGGTGCTGTGGTGCGGAGATGGGGCTGTGCATGATCCGGGTGAGACCGCTTGCGATCTGGCGCTGAGTGTGGCTGGGGGCGGGGACTGCTAGTCGGACTTGGTCCGGTTCTGATGCGAGCTGGCGGCGCTCGGGCGGGTTGCATCGCATCCGGCGGAAACACGCTGGAGTAGGACATTGAGGCGGTTCAGGAGGCGATTATGAAGGCGCGCTCGAGTGCGGGAGCTGGTAGGCCGCTATGCGCTGGATGCCTTCATCAGTGCTGGAGGGGTCGGGTGGTTGACATGGAGTCACCTGGCCGACGCGCACTACGAGAAGCGGTACCAGGGGCGCATGGGCGGGGACCAGCGTTGATGAGCAAGATGTACATTTTGAGCGTTATTGCGCATACTGGTCATCATGACCGAGATCAGTGTCTCCGCCGCGCGCAGCAGGCTCGCCGACGTCATTGATGACGCCCGCGTGCACCATGCACCTGTCTTCCTCACCCGCAGGGGCCGTCGCGTTGCGGCGGTCATCGATGCGGAGGACCTTGAGCGCCTGACCGAGGCGGCGGAGGACCTTGAGGACATCAAGGCGGCCGAAGCGGCTCGTGCGGAGGTCGCCGAGCACGGCACCATTCCCTGGGATGAGGTCAAGGCGGACCTCGGGCTGGCATGACATACCGGATCGAGTTCAGCCCCGCCGCCGCGCGCCAGCTGCGCAAGCTGGATGGCCGAGCCCGGCTCCGGGTTCAGGCGGTGGTTGAGCTGCTGGCACAAGAGCCCCGCCCCTCTGGCGCGAAGAAGCTCGTCGGAGGGCGGGGCGAGTGGCGCGTGCGCACCGGCGACTACCGCATCGTCTACGACATCGACGACGGTGTGCTGCTGGTTCTGGTCCTCGCCGTCGGGCACCGCCGCGAGGTCTACCGGCGCAGGTAACGAGTAGTCGTAGGTGTTATGGCTCGAGAGCGCGCTGTGCGGCTTGCCGCTGCCCCGTGTGTCGGTGGGCAAGGGGCCTGGGGCATGCGGTGTCACAATTGATGACAAACGGACTCGGCGGCGTTGGCCTCGTCGGACGAATCGCCGGAATCATGCGGGTGCCGTACTGGCTCTTGAGGGCTGTCGGTGGTGTTTGTCATCGATTTTGACACCGTACCCCTCGGGCGCGGCTGACGCTCGGACCGCCGTCGGTAGATGGCGCATGCGACGGCTCGTCACCCGGACTGCCCCTACGTGGTGTCTGGGTTTGAGTCGAGCTGTGGCGCCTACGAACTCGGCCATCTCGTAATTCACTCCCAGCGCCAGGACGAAGACGTCGAGACACAGGCCAACGCCTTCGCCGCCGAGTTCCTGATGCCTGAGCACGTCATACGTCCCCAGTTGCGTGCGCTCACCCTCGGCGCCGTCAGTGCACAGGAGCGTCAGGACTTCTATAAGCGACTCTCGCGTCGCGGGTGGCGCAAGCAAGAGCCCGGCGGCGACATGTTGCCGCCAGAGACGCCCCGCCTGGCAGCGAGCGTCGGGAAGGCCCTTGCGGACGCCGGGCTCACCGACGCCGAAATCCGCGAACTTGTCGGCGTCGCACCCGGCAGACCCTTGCCCTTCATCCCCGAGCCGCGTGGCCTGCACTTGGTCGCATGGCCGGTTGGCATTTCAGACCCGGCAGACTGGCATGCAACTGCCTGGGCTGGTGTTTGCCGCCGGGCTCTTCGGTCAACGTTGCTACTCTCACAGGTGAGACCAGCCCTCGCGCTGTCATGCCATGGCCGCGTGTATGGGGTTTCCAGGGGAGGACTGAGCCATGAGGACTGTTGAAGAGATGCTGGACGAGGTCGAGACCGCCAATGGTGGCGAGGGACCAACCCCTCTGGTGACGGTCGACGATCCTGCTCTCGCGCGTATCGCGGTCGCGCAGGTGCGTGCGCGCGCTGCCGAGCACGCGCTAGATGAGTCCGTGATGGCGGCGCGTGAGGCCGGCCGGTCGTGGCAGGCGATCGGCGACGTACTCGGCATGGCCTGCGATTGAGCGAACAAACGGTTCCACGCTGTCCGGCTTCTGCTAGACAGCGTAGGTCGGGTGCCAGCTCTTGGCGCACTTCTCACGGATGAGTACCATGGCAGCACAACAGGCTCACAAGCGGAGGGGAATGGTGGAGCTCGACACCCGTATTCAGGTCCGTACCAACAGCCAGCTCAAGGAGCAGGCCACGAGGACTCTTGACCGGATGGGCATCGACATGCCCACTGCGATCAACATGTTCCTCAGCCAGATCGTCCACGACCAGAGGCTGCCCTTCCAGCCGAGTCTCACCCCCTACGCCGATGCGATCCGCGAGGCCGAGGCGGAACCGGCTATCAGGGTCCGAGACGTCGACGAGTTGATGGACCTCATCGACCGTGCGTGAACGTGAGATCGCATATCGTCCGGCCTTCCTACGCGACGTGAAACGGCTCAAACGCAAGCACAACAACATGGACGCGCTCAAGATCGCGATCCAGGCAGTCGCGCAACGGCGCACCGACTGGCTTAAGCGGCATCGCGACCACCAGCTCACGGGCAACCTTGCGGCCTACCGTGAACTACACATCGCGGCCGACTGGCTACTCCTGTACTCCATTGATGCCAACGGGACTCTCATACTGGCGCGCACCGGCAGTCACGACGAACTCCTTTGACGCAGCCCCCCAAGGGTTCTGGAGGGCCTGGGTACCTCGCTCGCTCCAGGTCACAACGGGCAAGAGCTCGTGTCGGTAGGCGCGGCTTGGTCGCGAGAGCCACAAGGCTTCGATATCACCGGGTCGCCGGTCCGCGGCCCTACCCCTAAGCGCATTCGTGCGCTCGCAGTCAATGAGTCGGCGATCGCAGTGCATGAGGCTAGTCGCCGTGGCTAGCGCGAAACCTGTGCTCGGCATGATGTACCGAGAAGCGTGCAACCGGTTCCACGCTGCGTGAGGAGCGTATTCTACGCCGTCGGCGGTTGAAGAAGCTGATGGGAGTCGATAGGTAACCGTAACTACTACGGCGTTTGGTGTCGTAAGGCGGGGGTTACGATGCCCCAATGGGAAGCGGGCGAATTGTGACTCCAGGTGACCAAGCAGTCTCTCCGGCACTCCAGCTGGGCAGTCCTGAGCTGGTTACCGCGATCGAGATCGATCAGTGGTCTGGAAGGCTAGACGCAAAAGAGACCTTCCCCGAGCTAATGCGCAGGCTTCTCGAACAGACTTCGGGAATTACGAATCTGGAAGTACGTGCGCACGAAGGGGTTGCCGCACCCGGCTGGGACGCGACTGCGGATTCGGCCGGAAGCACATATCTGCCTGCAGGCAAGCTTTGCTTCGAATTCGGCACAAGTAAGAGCGTAAAGGCAAAGGCTGACAATGACTACCAAAAGCGCATCGATGCGCCGCCAGGCGAGCTCTCCAGCCGAGTATTTGTATTCGCGACGCCTAGAAACTGGTCGAATGCACAGAAGTGGGCAGAAAAACGTCGGGCGGAACGAAAGTTCGCTGACGTAAAGGTCATCGACGCGCACACGTTAGAAGGGTGGCTGCAGGCGACGCCGCCAGTGCACTATTGGTTGTCGGAGCGCCTCGGCAGGAAACTGCACGCTCAGACGTTACAAGCATGGTGGGAATGCTTTCAGCCTCATATGAAGATAGGCGACGAAAGGGCGATAGATGTTCCACCATGTTTCTTTCGCGCTGGTCGTGACGAGCAGGCACAAAAACTTGTTGCTGAACTCAAGAGCGAGCACTCCGAAGAATCGCTGTCAGTGTCATCCGTTGCCGCCAATGACGTCTTGGCGTTCGTTTATGCAAGTTTGGTGGAAGAACGAGCTCTGTTAGAGCGAGCTTTTGTCGTTGATAGCGCGGACGCTTGGGCACGGCTGACGGAAGATAATACCCCGACGCTGTTGATTCCGCAATTCGCTAATCCGGACGTGACGAGAGCCTTGAAGAGGGGTCATCGGGTATTAGAGGCAATCGATGCTACCGCGTATAGTAGGGGCGACGCAACTGTCGCCCTAAATAAGGTGGGGCGAGCCGAAGCTTCTGCAATACTACGTGACGCAGGATTCGACATTCATCAGGCCGAACGAATGGCGGCGTTAGCCCGAAGGAGTATGACCGCATTCTTTCGTTTCGGTTCCCCGAACAAAAAACAAGATAAACCAACGTGGTTCTATAACACCGAGACACTGACATTGCTTCAGCCGCTCGTACTCGTAGGTGCGTGGCAAGACGACGATACAGGGGACAAGGAGTTGATCGAAGAACTCGTTGGCGAGTCCATGAAATACATACGAAGTCGGCTGGAGTTACTCAATGAAGAGAGCGATCCGCTTTTCGTTTATTCGGCTTCTGTATGGCGTTTAGCTGATCCGGTTGGCGCAGCGCGGCTATTGCTACATGACGATGGGATTGAGCCAGATCCGGAGACCGTCAATCGATGGAAGTCTTTGGTACCTAAGGTTCTCCTCGCAGGCGATCCGTACACGGGTATGAAGGCGGGTGAGCGACTAGTGGCTCAGGTGAACGGACTGAGACCGAGTTGTTCAGATGTGCTCCGGGAGCATGTTGCCGAGGGCTTAGTACTGGCTGCGGTATCGTCGAGTGCCTTGGAGTTGCAGGTCAAAGGATTAGTGCGGCAATTACTTTCCGCGGCTTTCGATGATCCTACCGGAGGTATTCTGGTTGATGTCGCTCCGGCTATTCCCTTGCTCGCTGAAGCCGCGCCGGACGAATTCTTAGCAGCGGTGTCCAATGACATCGATAGTGAGAATCCGGTCGTCTCGGCTCTGTTCCGCGAGGATATCGCAGATGAATCCCTCTTTGGGTCTTCCTCCCGACATCATCATCTGCAGTCGGCGCTCGAGCGTCTCTGTTGGTCCAATGAGTATTTCGGTTCTGCTGGGATGATTTTGGCAGGTCTAGCGTCGTTCGACCGAAGCGGCGCCCATGGTGGGGGGCCGCTAGAAAGCCTGTATAAGGTGACTGCGGGGTGGTGTGTTCAAAGCGATGCGAGCGTTGATGACAAGATCGAGGTGGTTCGTGCGGTACTAGATCGGTATCCCGAAGTCGGATGGCGCCTCGGCCAAGAGTTACTGCGGCCGGAGCGGTCGATTTTGGTCAGCGCGAGCGGGCCTCTTTATCGGGATTGGGAACTGCCGCAAGCGGATGTTTCATATGGTGAGTTCTCCCAATATACTCAAAATGTCCTGGGCCTTGTTGTGAAGGCCGCGGACAGTGAGGCTGACCGCTGGTGCGAGCTGGTCAGCCTGACCCATCATCTTTCAGGTGAAGGCAGAACTGAGCTCGTTCAAGCGATCTTGAATGCCGTTCAATCTGCGGCGTGTTCGTGGAATGATAATGAACGGTATTCTGTATGGTGTGCTTTGAAGGCGGAAATCAGCGCGTACGAAGCGCATCGTTCTGCTAGCTGGGCGGCGTCAGGCTCCGTCTTGGAAACTTTACGCCAAGCCGCTGAGTTGCTCAATAACCCTGACGACCCCCGGCAGTACGCCCATTTGTTCGGGTGGAGCATAGACCTGAAGGTCAATGGTCTACGTTGGGACGATGAGGGCTACGACGCCGCGTTGGAGGCAGAGCAGCAGAAAGCTGTTGACAGGCTGGTCAGCCAGGGAGGGGATGCTGTTCGAATACTCGCTGTGCACGCTGAGAGACCAGAGGTTGTCGGTACACTGTTGGCGCGCACCGGTTCCTTGAATGCGGTGGAAGTTGTTTCGTGGCTACGGGAGAAGGGGCAGGCGGAACTTAGGCGTGCGGTATGCGCATACGTATCTGATGCCGCGAGAGAACGAGGTGTGGAATGGGTGAAAGATGTTTTTGAGAAGTTTTCCCAGGACTCTGATATTCAGGTGATTCTGATGGAGGCGATTCCGATGGAGATGCGCTTCTGGAGTTGGGTAGGCACACTTGACGGTAAGTTGGTTTCGGACTATTGGCATAGGGCTGACTGTCGAACGATCCCTGTCGGGGAACGTGAGGCGGCTGTGGAAGTGCTTATAGGATACGGTGCTGCATGGCGCGCGCTCGAAGTCGTTGAACTGTTGTTGTATGACAAGAACAAGCTTGATGTTACGACGGTAAAGAAGGTGCTAGCTGCATGCCTGACAACATCGGATGCTCACAGCGCACAGCATCATAGCTGGGCGGTGTCGAGACTCTTGAAGTGGATTGAGAGCACAGCACCGGATGACTCTGATTTGCCTCTGCTAGAGTTCTACTTTTTCGACTTTGTCGGCGGTCACGATCCGTCTAATGCGCTGTACGGCGCTCTTGGCGCGCATCCCGAAGAGTTCGTTGCGGTTGTAAAAGCCGCTTACGGTAAGAACTCCGAGGAAGTAGGAGAGCCGTCGCGATCCGTGGCGTGCCAACGATTGGCTTGGAGCGTTCTCTGGAATTGGTCGGCGCTTCCTGGATTGCGCGCGGATGGTTCGATTGATGCTACCCATCTAAGGGGGTGGGTTAGGGAATGCCGTAAACGTTTTGAGGATTACGGTCTTGGTGCGCTGGGTGATCATGCGTTAGGTGAGGTGTTGGCTACCAGTCCAGACGGGGATGACGGAAAATGGCCGACAGAGGTGGTGCGTGGTATCGTCGAAGATCTCAAGAGTTTAGATCTTGAGGCAGGGCTGGTGACAGGACGGTGCAACCAGGGTGGCGCATCGGTTCGGGGCGCGTATGACGGTGGAAGGTGGGAGCGTCGCTCTGCGGCGAGATATCGGCAAGCGGTGAAACACTTGCAACTTCAGTGGCCAAGGACAGCGAATGTCTTGCGGCAGATTGCCTACGACTATGAGGTAACTGGCCGTCATTTAGACGAGCTTGACGAGAGAAGGGCGGATGAAGGCTGACGGTTTGCGTGTGAACGAATTTAGTCATTTCCGCTGCGCTACTCGATGGTTCGTTGGCACGAAGTAATCACCGTCAGTCGGGGTTCGTGTTTGTGCTGCTCATTCCCAAGGTGGTGTAGATTCGGCGGAAGTCGAGTTCGCGGTCGCGGGTGCGGAAGGGGAGCTCGTAGACGTAGGTTACGCCGGAGCCGGGGTGGGTGTGGGTCCGTTCGTCCAGCGGCATGTCGGCGTCCGACTCGGGACGCTTCCGCTTGTCCCAGGCCTGACGCACCGGCGTGGGCACCTGACGCCCATTGGCGTCATAAACGTAGGCGCCCGTGCCCCGGCCATGGTCATAGTCGTAGAGCACCGCGAACTGGGTGCGGTAGATCGTGCACAGGTCCTCGATCGGGACCCCAAGCATTATCGCCACCATCACGTCTACCTCCGCCTGCGCGTTGCGCCTGTCCTCCGCGCGACGGAGGGGGACGTCGGGCGTCCAGACCGGCCCTACCGGGCGTTCGTCGTGGCGTTCCAGAATCGGCCCGTCCTCAAGGAACGCCTCGTCCCAGCACTCGGCCCACAGGTCGGCGTAGGCGTCGGTCAGGCAGTTGAGGCGAAGTGTCCGGAGAGCGATAGCTGGTGTTAGCGCGTGCTCTGGTTCCAGCGTGAAGAGCTGAGAAAGATCGGTCGGATGGATGTGCCCCCTGCCTGACGAGCGAACCACGAAGTCAGCAAGCATGGACGATACCCCTGCCTGTATCAGCGGGAGTGATCTAGATGGTTGCGTTGGTGCCGCCGCAGAGCTGACTGTGTGGACGTGAGCTGAACCTGGTGGGACTAGAGAAGGAATGAGTGTTCGCTCGCCCGTTACGGCAGCCATGTTGCGCCAGGCGATGCGGTAGTGGTCGCGGGCGGAGGTGGTGCCCCAGTGGGTGTAGAGACGATCGTAGGTGGCGCGGTCGCCGGCAGGCTTGTACTGGGTGACCGGCTGCGCATCCGCCGGCAGGGCCTCGAAGTCGGTCGGAGTCCAATCGAGGAAGTT
Source organism: Actinomyces sp. Z5 (assembly GCF_003287795.1). Lineage (NCBI taxonomy): Bacteria > Bacillati > Actinomycetota > Actinomycetes > Actinomycetales > Actinomycetaceae > Actinomyces > Actinomyces sp. Z5. Next base: position 22,088 of record NZ_QMIN01000047.1, on the reverse strand, counting down.
CTTCATGGATTCGTTCGGCCATTTATACAGGGGCGTAGACACGTACAGGTGCGGTCCCTGCAAGATGGCGTCCTCCCAGAAGGTTCGGCCCCATTCCTTGACGAAGCGGCCCTTCTCAAAGTCTGCTGTCTCGTGCCAGCCGGCGGAGAACTGAAGACCGAGGGAGCCTATGCGCTGGCTGCGTGACAGCGTTTCCAGAGTACGAGCGGCCGCCGAGTTGACCGTGGAGACCATGGGGGCGGAACGCCAGTCGTCGGCCTCGGTCACCGCCTGCCAGGTCCGAAGCATGGCGTCGTCGACCTGCTGGATGCGGGAGGCGTGTGGGCGCAGGTCCCAAGTGCCCGTGTGCGGGTCCTTGAAGCCGGGCTCTTCGCCTGAGCCGTCATGCTTGAGAGAACGTGCGACCGTATCGGGATGGTAGAGCGAAGCGGCATGAAGGAAATGCGGTGCCCGTTCGGTGCTGTAGACATGGACGCCGTAAATCTTCTGGTGCTGAATATCGAACAGCTGAAGCTCGTTGATGAACTGCCAGTGCCTCCGCAGGTGCCGATACGTCGCTGCGCGCAAGTTCTGGGTCTTGGCATCCGTGAAGTGGGTCTCCATATGGATGAGCCCCGAGGTGCCGCTCGACTTCTGGTGTTCCCACACCTGGCACATGAAGGCTCGATACAGATCGGGCTGGCCGCTCAGCAGCGGGTAGACGGTCGAGTCGCTGAGCAACTCGGACTGCACGATCTGTTCGGCGGTGCCGTCGATTACCAGGTTGCGCATGCCCGGGCGTGCCAAAGTTTCCGGGCGGCGCGCCTGCTTCGCGGCCTCCGAGGGCTTCTTCGTCAGGGTCCACCACGGGTCGCTCTCTGATAGAAGCGCGTTCACGTCGGCGGTGGGCCGCACCCACGGCGGGTTGCCCACCTGCAGGTCGAATCCGCCGCGCGCAAACACAGTGGCGAAGTCCAGTTCCCAATGGAAGAAGCCCTGCTCGTCCGCAACCCGCTTGGCCACACGCAGCCACGGCTGCTGCTCAAGCACCGCCTCCACCCTGCGGGCACCGGCGAACTGGAGGTCCCAGGCCTCCGTCTCCTCCAGGCCCTCCCAGGTGGTCGCCTCGGCAAGCGGCACCGCGTTGGCGGGGGCGGCGTCGCCCGCGTAGCCGAGCGTGTGCTCCAGCGTCTCCAGCCACTCCTCCAGGCTCGGCGGCTTGACGTCGGTGGTTAGCGGCCAGTACCACAGTGCGCACCAGGCATCCATTACCAGCCGCAGGCGCCGGTAGGCCGAATCCGGGTTGGCCAGGTAGGTCTCTATCTGCTCCCGCGTCACCGCCGAATCCGCACCCGCCTGGGGCTCGCGGCCCCACAGGTCGATGCGGCGGGAGGCCTCGGCCTCCGCCACCCGCAGGCGCCGCAGCGTCAACTCCCAAAGCACCTCCACGCGCCGCGCCAGCGCCGTCAGCCGCTTGATCTGCTTATTCGGCTTGTCCTTCGGGGCCTTGGTGATGTCCTTGCGCCACTCCTTCAGAGCCTTCAAGCGCCCGGCGTCCACCAGGTTACGCACCTGCTTGGGCACCTCCGTGGCCGAGCCCCAGCCGCTGGCGGGCAGCAGGAAGTGATGCACCCGGCCGGTCATGTCCAGGGCCTGGCCCAGGCGGTGCACGGAGACGGGCGCGGCAGGCTCACCCCGGCCTGCGGGCAGGCCTCCCGGGCCGGCCGGGCTCGACGGGCCATCCGGGCCGACGCCGTCGGCACCCGCCGAACCATCAATGGCCTCGGCCACCTGCCGCAGCGGCTCGGCCACCGGCGTGGTGCTCAACCACTTCCGCTTGCTGCCCAGGGCACTGACCGGATACAGGGCCCGCCTGGCCCCCACCAGCGAATTGCCTCGCCGCAGCCGCAGGCCGAACCACGGCGCCGCCAGCCCCTCCACCATCGTGTCCAGCCACAGGGAAATCTCCGCCAACTCCACCGCCGTGGCGTTCAAGTCCACGCCGTAGACCTGATGCAGCGCCAGGTAGGCCTTCACCCTGGCCAACTCGCGCGGACGCTCCTCCGGGTCCACGCGCCGCCCCAGCTCCCGCTCCCGGCGGGACAGGTACTGCTCGGCCAACTGGCGCACCGCCTCAATCGCGAAGGCGCCCGACCCCAGCGCCGGCTCACACACCGTCAGGTGCAGCACCTCCTCCGCCGTCGTCGTGCGGCCATCCTGATCCAGCAACTCCTCCAGGGCCTGCTGCACCGTGAAACGCGTCAGCACCTCCGGGGTGTAGAAGGACGCCGACCGCTGCCGATCCCGGCCCGAGAGCCGGAACACGAACTCGCCCGGCTCATAGGTGACGTTGCGGCGCTCACCCGTCACCTCATCCTCCACCGTCACGAAGTCCTTCTCATCCAGGCCTTCCATGACATCCTCGGGCACTACCCACGAGCCCTTGGAGGCGTCCCCGCCCGGCGCCACCTCCCACAGGCGCTCGACGGCGAAGGAACCCGTGTAACTCATCAGCCCCTCATAGACGGCGCCCAACTGGTTGATGCCCAACTCCACATAGGAGATGAAGCCCCGGCCCGTCCGGCCGTTCTCCTTAGTCAGCAGCAGGTGCCGCAGCACCCGCAGCAGGGCCGCATTACCCAGGCCCACCTCATCAATCAGCGCCGTCGCCTCCGGGCGGAACAGGTCCGCGCGCATCGGCTGGAACACCAGGCCGTCGAAGGTCTCCTCCTGATCCGGCGTAACCCCCGTGTTCCAACCCGAATCCACTAGCTTGAACAGCAGCTTCAGGGACTGGTAGATGTGCGTGCCCGCCTGCGCCGTCTCCTCATGCAGCTCCCGCAGCGTGAGCTCCCGCAGCCGCTCCAGGCCGTAGCCGGCGTCGTACTCGGCCGCACCTACCGGCAGCACGCCCAGCTCCGGGCTCGCCTCCGCATACAGCAGGAAGATGATCCGGTAGATGTACCTAAGCGACTGCAAGGCCAGTGGCTGCGCCTGCTCCTGGCCCAGCGGCGGCATACCCCGGGCGGCCCGACGCCGCACCACCTCATTGGCGATGATCTCAATGGAGGAGCGCACCCCCTCACGCAGATCCCTCGACACCCCCACCGTGTGGGCCGCCGAATCCGCGAGCGTGCCCGACCACCAGGTCTCGCCCTCCGGAGTCGGCAGCAGGGAGCGAGCGTCCATGCAGGTCAGTGCCCGCTCCACCTCACCGCCCCGCTTGGCGTCATTGCGCTCCACCACCAGCTGCACATTCACCGCCAGCCAGCGGCCCTCCGGCCAACGCTCCTTCTCCGCCACCAGCGCCCAACGACCCGCCAGCACCAGGGCGAAGGCCGGGCCGTGCTCGTCGGTCATCAGCGTGGACAGCGCCCGCGCCACCGAAACCACCGGCTCGGCGCCCTCCAGGGCGGGGGCATCCGGGTCCTCCAAATCCACCGGCTCCCACGGCTCGGACAGCGTCTGGGCATCCTTGACCAGCAGGTCCTCCACCGTGGCCGCGGGGCGGGCCCGCAGCAGCGCCAGCGGTGCCGGGCCCTCATCGCCGACCGGCCGCACCAGCGTCACCGGGCCGCGGTCAACCAGCCGGAACTCGGCGGAGGCGAAACCCAGAATCTCCCGCAGCGCGGCGTCCAGCTCCCCGGCGGCCCGCAGGGCGGCGGCGGTGGGTGTGGCGGCGTCGTCGTCGGGCAGGGCCGCCAACAACTCCTCCAGGTGCGGGCGCGCCGAACGGAAGCGGCTGCGCGGCGTGGACACCGGGGCGGCGCCGTCGGAGGGCTTCTCCAGCTCCTCCCACTCCTTGCGACGCTCCAGCACACGGGCCAGGAAGGACTCCTTCGTGGCGTCGGTGGTGAAGTAGTGCTCACTGATCCAGTCCTCGCCCACCACGAGCGCATCCGACGCCGCCATCAGCGGTCCCCTTCCTTCCCGAAACCACCACTAAAACCACTGCCCAGGCCAGCCCCCGCGCCACCGCCGAGGCCGGTACTCGCGCCACCGCCGAGGCCGGTACTCGCGCCGCTGTCGAAACCATGGGGCACTACCACCAGCAGCGGCCGCACCAGGGTGTGTGCCGGAAGCTGCTGCTCCATCAGCGCATGCTCCGCCGCCACCGTCTGCCGCTGGGAACGCAGCTGCCGGTTCTGGATGAGGCGGCCCGCGTCGTCGTCCCAGGAATCCGCCCGCCGCGCCCAGGCCTCCACCCGGGTGCGCGCCTGCTCCCGGGCCGCCTGCACCGTCAACGTCATCTGCTTCTCGGCCGCATCCACCGCCGGGGCCAGCAGCGCCTCCAACAGTGCCGTATCCGGGGCGCCGCCGGCATTGGTCAGCTCCCGCTCCACACCGACCGCCTTGAACATCTCCGCCGGGGAGGCGTGCACCCGCCCGATCGGCACCGCCTCCGGGTCCCGGCCCGCCTGCAACTGCGCGCGGGCGGCTGCCAAGTCCAGGAACGGGAAGGCGACGGAGACGCTCACCAGGGAGATCGTGCGGCCCGCCAGATTCGTGAGCGTGCCCAGCAGCAGCACCGTGGGCGACTCCACCGCCCCGTGCACCGCGAACACGGAGGAGCGGCCCAGCCGGGCCAGCACCCGGTCGCCCGCCCACTCCAGCACCGGGTGCAGCGGCCCCAGGTAGTGGGCCTCCGGCCAGGAGGAGTCCGAGGAGTCCCGCAGCGCCTGCGCCAGCAGCGCCCTGCCCTTGCGCTGGCTGGTGGCCAGCAGTAGGTGCTCCTGCACGTGCCGGTCCTTCAGATACGACTGCGGCAGCACCGCCAGGCGGGCGCGCAGGCCCGCGGGCGGCACCAGCTCCACCACATGGTCCTCATGCTCCCGCCAGGAGACGCCACCGCCGCCGGTCTGCCCGTGCTCGGCCTCCTCCGGGCGCTCATACAGCTCGGTCAGGGCCTGACGCAGGTAATCCAGCTGGGAGTCGTACAGGGTGGAGGACGGCAGCGGGGCCGCGGGGCGGGCCGACGGCGAGAGCCCGGCGGCCGGGGCGCCGCCGACCGGGGCGGCTTCGGCAGCGGCTGGTGCGGCAGCGGCCGGGGCGCCGTCGTCGGAGGTGTCCGGGGCGTCGTCGGAGCCGGCCTGGGCGGTACCCGTCAGGGAGGCGAACAGGGCCGCCATCGGATCCAGCTCCAGGGCCGCATCCACATCCGGCACCACCGCGTCAATGTCCGCACCCTGCTGCAACGCCTCACGGATCGCCTGCTCCTCCTTCTCCCCGGAGTACAGGCCCATCAGGGAGGCGGCGTCGCCCAGCGCCCGGTGCGCCTGATCCTCCTTCTCCATCAGGCGGGTCAGCACGCGCACATCACCGGAGAAGCGTGCGTCGGAGGGGTCCAGCAGCAGGGTGGTGATCTGCGGGCTGGTCTCCTGCCCATAGCGGTCGATGCGGCCATTGCGCTGCTCGATCCGGATCAGCGACCAGGGGATGTCATAGTGGATCAGCTCATGGCACTGGGCGTGCAGGTTCACTCCCTCCGAGGCGACGTCGCCGGTCACCAGCACGCGCAGCGGCGTATGCGCCTGCCGGAACTCCTCAACGATCTCCTGCTGCTCCACATCCGACAGGCCACCATGCATCACGCGCACCGCGCCGTCGCGCAGGCGCAGGTCCCGCCGAAGATTCTCGGCCAGCCAGTTCAGGGTGGCCACGCGCTCGGCGAATACCACCGCCCGCGCCGTCGAACGAGGGCCGACGCCGATGCGGCGCAGTTCCTTCAGCAGCGCCTGGTACTTGCCGGACTCGGTGTTATTGGCCGCCTCGGCCAGCTGCCGCAGGCGGGCCAGGGCCCGGGACTGCTCGGAGGATTCCAGCGCCTCCTCACTTCCGGCCCGGGCGCGACGCCGCGCCATGCGCTCGTCGATCGTCTGAATCAGCGCCGCCGGGGAGGACAAGAAGGCCTTCGCCAGTGTCCAGGAGAACAGGGCGCTGCCGCTATTGCCCGCGGTGCCCGGGCCGGCAGCGCCCGGGGCGGAGGCGCCGTCGGGCCGGTGCAGCCAGGAGCGGGACAGCTCCCCGGCCACCGCATCCTCCGCCGGGGAGGGCGCTACCAGCCGGTTCACCGGAGTCAGCCGCTCCTTCCAGCGGTCGCCCACGACGTCGCGCACCTCCTCGGAGTGACGGTGGCGGCGGATCACCAGCCGACGCACCGCCTCCTGATCCAGCGAGCCGTCCGCATGGACTGCCGTCGGCTCCAGCAGGCGAATCAGCTCCGCGAAGGACTTCGGGTCCCCGTTGTGAGGCGTGGCGGAGGCCAGGATCAGGGCGTCCGTCTGGCGGGCCAGGATGTCCGCCAGACGGTTGTTGAGCGTGCCCTTGTTAGTGACGTTGTGCGACTCGTCGATGACCACCGCATCCCAGCGCTGCTTACGCAGGTGGTTGAGGTAGCGGTCGGACTTGAGGGTGTCGATGGAGATGATCGCCCGGTGGTAGACGGAGAACGGGTTGCGGGTGGCCGGGATGGTGCGCCGCACCCGCTGAATGCCCACCGAGTCCAGGCGCACGAAGGGCAGGGCGAAGCGCGACCACATCTCATGCTGCATCTGCTCCAGCACGTGCCGGGGCGTGACGATCAGAATCCGGTCCCCGCGGCCGCGGCGCACCAGCTCCGCCAGAATCATGCCGATCTCCAGGGTCTTACCCAGGCCCACCGTGTCCGCCAGCAGAATGCGCGGGCGCAGGTTGGCCGGGTCCAGGGCCTGCCGGACGGCCGTGAGCTGGTAGGGGAGCGGGTCGGCCAGCATGTCGCCCACCACCGACAGCTCCGTGGAGCCTGCCGGCAGCGCCGTCTTGCGCAGCGTCGCCTCCAGCCACAGGCGCGAAAGCCGATGCCGGGTGGAGGTATCCGCCACCACCCGGGTGCGGCGCGGGTCAACGGGCTCGATGCGGTCGATCCCGGCGGAGAACTGGGCGGTGACGTCCTGCACCAGCTCCGACAGCCCCTGCACCGTCACCAGGGTGCCGTCGGAGTTCGTGGAGACCTGGGTGACCAGCCAGTCCTCGTCGCGCACTCGCACCACCGAGCCGGGGGCGACGTCGAGGGACGGCGGGGGAGTGGAGGTGGACGGCGCAGGGGTGGGGGAAGGGGCGGCGCTGGCGGGAGCGGTGACGGGCAAGGAAACGTCGGCGGAAGAAGCGTCCGAGCGGGCGGTGACGGTGGGGGAGACGGTTGCCGCGGAAGGCGCGGGAGTGGAGACCGCGCTCGCTGCGCTTGGGTCGGAGGGGGTGGCCGTGGTCACGGGGATGATCCTAAGAAGCGCCGTCGGCCAGGAGGCCAGGACGGACAACTGTGTTCGAGGTGTGACTCGCCCTTGCCCGCCGGGCCGTACGGCGGGCACAATAGAGGGGAGCCACCCGGCAGCAACCCGGATGACTCCCCGACGCGGTCGGTCCTAGAACCAGCCGCGGAGGGAATCCATCAGGACACTAACGGCCCGGATCAGATGAGCGATAGCGTTAATGAACTCGCTCGTCTTCCGGGCCGTTTCCTGGTCCTTGCGGACTTTGGCGTGTCGGCCTTTCGACTTGGCACACCCCCTCACCTCCTCCCTGACCTCCTTCTTCCCCGGCCATCAGGACGATGCGTGATCCGGGAGAGGGTACCGGAGAAGGCGCCCCCAGGGTGACGGTTTGTTATCCGGCCGGGGAGGGTGTGGGTGGAGCCGGGGGTCTGCTCGCCCGCGTGCTCAGCGGTGACGTCGTCTACTACGCCGGTTCGGGGTTTACTACGCCGGTTAGGTGTTTGTTGAAGGGGTCTGGGCCCTTTAGCGGAGGTCTAACTGGCGTAGTAGAGGCCGAAGGGGCGTACCCAATGATCGGGCTCTGGCCTCCGCGTCATCAACGCCATGCCGAGCGCTGCATCCCACCGTATACGTTCGCGCCCTAGTGCCGCACCCAACCTCAGATGCCGCCGCCAACCGCCGTACTCCACGCACGAGGAGCCGTCCTCGTCGGGAATGCATGGCATGGAGTCATGCCAGGACGGCGCCGATTAGGGTCAAACGCAGTGATCCGTGCCGTCGCGGAGCGTCAGGGCGTGGTCGCGGATGTCGCCATCCGGTGGACGCCCCGGTTCGCGGCCCGGTCTCCTGTGGTTGCACCAGAAGAGTGGTGATCCCCACTGTGTTTCACATATACGTGAAACTGCGTTATGCTGTAACAGCACCTACGAATGGTGTGTGAGGAGAGGGGAGACATCATGTCAGCCGGTACGCTCACCAGGGTCGGCCTCGCGGCGCAGACCGTGCGTGAGGTCCAGGAGATCAAGCCCATAGAAGGAGCCGTACTCGTACTGCGTGACCCTGACGGCCGCGAGGTCGTGTTGACGCAGGGTGTTCAGAAGGCTCTGTTGGCAGCCCTCGCCTCGATCGCCGAGCATGGCGAGGTCACTATCGGACGTGTCCCTGACGAGCTCACCAGCACTGTTGCCGCCGACATGCTCGGTGTCTCGCGTCCTACGCTGCTGAAGTGGAGCCGCGACGGCCTGATTGACTCTTTCAAGGTCGGCTCGCACACTCGCTTCCGCCGGGAGGACGTAGTGCGGCTTCGTGATGAGCGTGAGCGCGAGCGTCGCCGTGCCTTCGAGGCACTGCGAGCCCTGGACGCGGAAGGGGACTTCGAGCACTTCGAAGACTGACTGCGACAACAACCACGGAAACCTGTGAGCGGGGCTGCGTCTTGCCGTACTCTGCGTCTATGACGCAGCGGGTGCTCGTGGATGCCAACGTACTGTTTCAGAAAACAACCATGGACTGGTTGTTCCTGCTGCGTCTTCATAATCAGGGCATGTTCCAGATCTATGCCACTGAGGATATCTTGGCCGAGGTCATTGCAAATATGCGTGAGAAGAAGCCGAGGATGCCCGGACATGTCACCCGCCGTCGCGCTGAACTCATTCGGAAGAGCCTAGATGAGGTGATTCCCGACTATCCCGGCAATGTGCCGTTCAGCGGCGCTGATCCGAAGGACTATCATGTTCACGCGGCGGCGGTGTTCGGTCAGGCGGATTTTCTGCTCACACATAATGATTCCAGAGACTTTACCGATAATCCCGACGGTGAGAGCTACTCGGTCATCGCCCCCGATGAGTTCTTCCTATTGATCGCAAACTCTGCCCCGAACTGTATGATGCCCATCGTTCGGAAGCAAATGGAGTACTGGATGGACAGGCCGGGGTATCGGCAGTTGGATGATGCGTTGATGCGGTCCGGGTGTCCTGGGTTTGCGCAGTGCGTCCGTGAGGTGCTCCAGCAGATCGCATTGCTATAGTAACTCTTCGCGTTTGAGGGTGTGGATGAAGCCGGGAGTTGGCTCGCCCGCGTGCTTAGCGCTGACGTCGTCTACTACGCCGCCCCACCTCGGATGCTCGCACCGCCAACCTCCATGTCCCCACGAATAGGCGGTTCGTCGTCGGGCATACATGGAGTCGTGTCCAGGGTGACGGCGATCAATGTCAGTACGCACACTCTTACGCCGAGAGGGCGAAGCGCGGCTTCGTGATGAGCGTGAGCGCGAGCGTCGCCGTGCCTCCGGTGAACCGCGAGCCCTGGATGTTGAGGCAACACTCAACATCGACCGACCAGTGGTGCTCAACTCAGAGGGGCCGGCGTGATGGCCTCCCCGAGGCGTCTATTGTCGAGCGACTGCAGGTATGGTCAAGAGTATGCCTAGCGGGCATACTATAAGCATGAATAGGATGACTACGATCAAAGTCGAGAGCAGCACCCGTGATGCGGTCCGCGCCCTCGCTGAGCGTCAGGGTGTCACCATGGATGTCGCCATCCGGCAGATGGCCAAAGCTGCGGAGCGTGAGCTACGTTTCGCTGACCTCAAGGCTGCCATGGAAGCAAACCCTCCGGATGAGGCTTACTTTGCCGAACTCGCTGACTGGGAGTCGGACGCGTGGAACTGACTGCGCAGCCTTTGACTGGCGAACTGTGGTGGGCTGCGCCGGACCCGGTGGTTGGGCGTGAGCAGTCTGGGCGACGTCCTGTTCTCGTGATCTCTAACGCCCGCTACCATCAGGCCGTAACGACGTTGGCGGTAACTGTCCCGGTAACCTCCGTCGACCGACGCTGGCCGAACCATGTGCGGATCCCCCGCGGTGCGGGTCTGCCCCAGGACTCCTTCGCCATGACCGAACAGGTCCGCACGATCTCCCGGAGGAGACTGGTCGAGCGTATCGGTGTTGTTGATGACGATGTCCTGGGGCAGGTGCTTGGCTGGGTGAGAGACTGGATCGCCTAACGTGTCCATCCAGGGGTTGACTGGCCGGATTGGATCAGCGATGGAACTGCCCTCGTTCCGAGATGCGAAGGCGGGTTAGCGGGACTAGGCGGGCGCTAACGTTCCCGCTGACACGTAGCTCAAGCGCGAGAGGGGATCCAAGTGGACACGAGTGGGGTCGGGAGTCCATCACGGGCTTCACAGGAGTCGAGTGAACCCCCTGCGCAGGCGGCCGGGGCGGTGACGCCGTCGCCGGCGGAAACAGGAGCGGAAGCGCCGGCGCCGAATGCCGCCACCGAACTTACGCTGCTGGAGGCCGCCCCCGGCGTAGCCGTGTTACTCGCCGACACGGTGCCGGACGGCTGGGAGATCGAGCCCTTCAACCTGGGGGAGCGAGCCAACACCGAGATCACCAATGCCGTCAGCAACGCCGCCGGTGCACTCAACCTCGTCGCACAAGGGGCGCAGGGGCTCGTCTCCGCCCAGGGGCTGGTGCGACTTGCGCCGGAGACTCTGCACAACCTGCGCACCATGAACACCATTGTTAAAGACGGCTACAACCTCGGCGTCCTGACCCAAGGCGGTAAATTCGCGGCCCAGGTTCGCTGGGTCCCCGCCACCGGAGTTCAGGCCGCCACGGTGGCCGCGAGTGCCGGTCCGGCCTTCGCCCTGATGGCCATCACTGCGCAGCTGACCTCACTGTCCAAACGGGTCGACCAGAACCTAGAACTGACTCGCGACGTCCTCCAGAGCCTGCTGCAGGACCACTGGAACGCCCTCAGCGGCATGTATGACGCCGTCGTCGGCGCCATTGATGCGGCACGCACGATCGGGGCCGTCACGTCACGGGTATTTGAACCAATCGCGCACCTTGAGGCCGATCTTCGCGCCGAGTACAAGCACTTCGACCGCCGCCTGCAAAGTCACCTAAAGGCGCTGGGCGGGACCGCTGTCGAGCGGCGCGACTACCTGCGGGACCATGCCCAGGAGGTCGCCGCAGACGTCCAAGGACTCGTCATGTCCGCCAACGCCCACTACGGGTACCAGTTGCTCCGAGCGGCCGAGATCGCCTCAGACAGTGAGCGCAGCGAGCAGGATGAGCAGCTCATGCGGTACCGAGCCGAACGGATACCGGCTGAGCGGGCGGAAACCATGGCGAGGATCGCCCAGGTGCTCGGTCAACTCGACGCGTACTGTCACCTGGTGGTGCTACTGGACGGGCGCGGCGTCGATCTCGGGCGTGCCGGTGCCCGGATCGGTGACCTGGCGGGGCAGGTCTCCGGACGCGTCCCGGCGCTGCACCGGGCGCGGCGGGGCGCGAGCACCGAGCAGGTCGTCGCCGCCATGACCCAATACGTGGCAGCGCTGTGCGTCGGCGCCTATGACGCCCCCGCGCCACTGGAGCCGAACCTCGAAGTGGTTGAGGATGACGACGCCGCGGCGCACGCGCTCGACATTCTCAGATGGGCGCTGCCCAATGGCGGGCCCCTACTCGTCCTAGCCGAATTCGGCCGCGCCTGGGCGGGAGACAACAACCTTAAGGGCGGATACCTGGGGGTGACGCCCACGCGGTTCTTCCTCGCCTCACGTTCCACGCTCACCAAAGACGGACTGATCGACGACGACTTCCCGCTGGCGGACGTGCGCTACGTCCGGTTCCGGCAGGGTGAGGACAGGGCGCGGCTAGACATCATCACGAAGGATGAGAACCTCGCAGCGCACTTCGCCGACCGGGCGGCCTCGGGCGAGCAGGGCGAGCGACTGCGGCGCGTTGCGGATGTGCTGATGACGGCCGCGAACCTGCCCGCGGAGGAGAGGCGCTCCGACCCGCTGCTGGAGGCGGCCGCGGCTCTCCCGTAATAGCGCCCGATCCGTCGCCTGGTACGTACGCAGCACCTCTGGCGGGAATGAGGCGCTCCCCGGGTTACGGCGGGCGCAGGCGTCCACTCCTAGGACGGGTGAGGCGGTACCAGGGCTGGCGAACGGGAGCGGCGGGGCTCCAGACGCGTTCCGGCACTACGCCTGACGTCGGATCCCGCGAGCACCGGGTAATCGCCGCTCCCATGATCCGGTACGTGGCGGGGCATGGCTCAGCATCCATCGGTGTGTGATGCCCGATGGCGAGCCTCCACTCGCCCGCAATCACCTGCGGCTCAGGAGCGAGGCGCCGATGAGGGACACGTCGTCGCCGAGTCGCGCCGGTACGACGGTGCATGCGTCGGAGGACGGGGAGAGGGCGGCGGTCCGGATGGCCCGGGACGCGGCCCCCAGCCACTCCTCATGGTGGGCCGCCACGGACCCGCCGACGACGATCAGTCGGGGGTTGAACACGTTGACGAGGTCGACGCAGGCGGAGCTCAGGGCGCGACGTGCGTCGTCGAGGGCGCGGAGTGCGGCGTGGTCGCCGAGTTCCGCGAAGTGGCTGATGTCGGCCCCCGTGACTTCTCGGCCGGCGGCGAGATGCTCCTGCAGCGGGCCGGCTACATCGGCGGCGAACTCGGCGGCGCGCCGGGCGAGGGCGGGCCCGGAGGTGTAGGCCTCCAGGCACCCCTTCCGCCCGCAGCCACATCGCGGTCCCGCTGGATCCAGACTCGTGTGCCCGAGCTCGCCCGCGGTCCCGGTGCTTCCGTAGAGGAGTCGGCCATCGACCACGGCGGCTCCTCCGACTCCGGTGGACAGGGTGAGGTAGATGAAGTCCGAGACGTGCTGGGCCGCCCCGCGCGCGTTTTCTGCGAGCGCGGCGGCATTGGTGTCCTTGTCGACCGCGATGGGCAGCCCGGTCGCCTCGTGCAGGCGTGCACCGAGTTCCAGTCCGGCGAAGTTCGAGTCCGTGTTCGGCGGGGTGAACAGGGTGCCGGTGCGCGGGTCGACCGGTCCGGTGACGCTGACGCCGATGCGCCTTACGGGAGCGTATTCAAGCAGGGCTCCCGCACCCTCGAGGGCGCGCACGCACGTGGTGACGACGGACGACGGGTCGGGCCCTCCGGGCGTCTTACGCCGTGCTCGCGTCAGGATCTGGCCTCGGCGACTTACTCGCGCACCGCGGATCCAGGTGCCGCCGATGTCGAGGACGCCGACGTCCCGAGCGCTGAACGCCGCGATCTGATGCTTGTTGACAAGAGGGCTGACACTGTCCATACTTGATTATAACATTATAATCTTTCGATCCGTGAGGGGGTGTCGGATTTGGCGAAGGGAAGTGCCGACGCGAAGACCGCGCAGGAGTGGAGTCGTATAGGTGGGCCTCTGGTACAAGGGGCATCGCCCCTTTACCATCAGGTCTACCGTGCGCTGCGTACCCGGCTGGAGTCGGGGGAGCTCTCGGCCGGAGATCGGCTCCCAACGGAGAAGGAGCTCGCGAGTTCCTTCGGCTGCTCCCTGGTGACCATCAGGCGGGCCCTGGATGAACTGGTTCGGGAGGGGGCGATCACCAGGACCCGCGGCAAGGGCACCTTCGTCTCCGCCCGGAGAATTGACCGTGAGCTCAACCAACTGACGTCATTCACCGACGAGATGTCGCTCATGGGCCTGTCCCAGGAGACCAAGCTCCTGGGCGGTGAGATCACCGAAGCCATCGCCTCGACCGCCGACAGGCTCGGAATCGTCGAAGGCGCGCCGGTCTACGCCATCGAACGCCTACGCGTGGCCGACGATGAACCGCTCCTCATTGAGCACGTCTTCCTTCCTGCGCACATGTTCCCGGGCCTGCTGTCGGTGGATTTCGGGACCACCTCGCTGTACTCCTACCTCTATGAGCAGTTCGGGGTGGAGCTGGTCCGCGGACATCAGACCGTCGAACCCGCTCTGCCCTCGGCTCGTGAGGCCCGACTCCTAGAGCAGGACCGCAGTCAGCCCGTCCTCCTGCTGCGCCTCACCTCCTACTCGTCAGACGGAAGACCCATCGAATACTGCCGAACAGTGGTCAAAGGATCTCGCGCCAGGTACCACCTGGAAGTCTCCCGCCCGCGCTCTCTCTAACCCGATCCGAGATTGATTCGCAAAGGAGCGAACAATGAACACAGGGAAAACACGTAAGCCATTGAAGGCCGCCGCCCTCGTCGCCGGCGCTCTCGCGCTGTCCGGACTCGTCGGGGCCTGCTCGGCGAACGACGGCGCGAACAGCGACGCAATCGTCGTCTGGGACTATTACGGCTCCTCATCTCCGGTCAAGCCCGCCCTCGACCTGTTCGAGGAGAGCCACCCCGACGTCACCATCGACTACCAGGAGTACGACTACGACACCTTCCAGAACAAGCTGGCGGTCGCCGTGTCTTCCGGTGCGGCGCCCGATCTCGCGACCATCGACATGGTGTGGACACCCGTCTACGCCGCACAGGGCGTGCTCTCCGACATATCGGAGATCTCCCAGGGGGAGCTCAACGGAGAACCCATCGAGAGTCAGTACTCCAAGGGTGCGCTAGAGGCGATGGAGTATGACGGGCGCACGATCGTCCTGCCCTACGACTTCGATGCCTATGCCCTCTACTACCGCAAGGACATCCTCGAGCAGAAGGGCCTCGACGTGCCCACGACGCATGAGGAGCTGCTCAACGTCGTCGAAGAGATGTCCGAGGATACCGACGGCGACGGAAAGGTGGACAAGTACGCCTTCCAATTGCGACCCGACACCTTCGAATTCAGCCAGTTCCTCTTCCAGGAGGGAGGAAGCCTGGTCACCGAGGACGGTACGAAGTCGGCCTTCGCATCGCCCGAGGGAGTAGATGCGCTGGAGTACATGGGACGACTCATGGATGCCGGCTCGGTCTATTGGGGGCCGGACGAGGGCGATTCGGGCGGTCTGGCCGGCATCGCCGACGAGCGCATCGGCATGTTCCTCAACGGCCCCTATATGATGGGAATCCTCAAGGACGGTGTCCCCGAGCAATCCGGGAAGTGGGCGGTCGCCGATGCGCCCTTCTCGAAGGAGCCGGGCAGCTACCTCGGCGGGACAGGACTAGTCATCCCCACCGGCGCGAAGAACCCCGCGGGTGGATGGGAGCTCGCGCAGTTCCTTCTCCAACCCGCCCAGCAGGAGCTCGTCTACACGAAGGCGGGCGCGGCTCCCGCCACTCTGGAGGCCCTCGAACTGCCCGCACTCACGCAGGCGGACCCCTTCTTCGACGGGCAGGTCCCCTTCCCCGTCTTCGAGAAGGCCCTCGAGTCCGCCCAGCCCTTCCCCTACGTGGCCGGATGGAGCGATATCGATCAGGCGATCACCGACGGGGTGGTCGAAACCCTTGTCCAAGGAACCTCGCCGGAGGTGTCACTCCGAAAAGCGGCGGCGACGGCCGACGAGGCGCTTCAGAAGTAGGTGACGGCGCAATGAGCGCAAATCTGATCCCATCACTGAGCGGCAGGGGGAGAAGGCGCCGAGAGGGCGGGCGCACGGGAGTGCGCGCCGGCGGATCACGGTTCACGTCGGGCCAGGCCAAGGCGGGCCTGCTCCTGGTCGCCCCGGCGATGCTCATCACCACGGTGTTCTTCTTCATCCCGATGCTGCTCTCCCTGTGGTGGAGTTTCACCAGATACAACGGTATTGCCCCGCCGCAGTTCGTCGGCGTCGACAACTATGTCGACCTCGTCACCGACCCCCTCTTCCTGAAGTCGGGGATCAACACGGGACTATTCGCCCTGGCGACCATGACCACCGGCCCTCTCCTGGGCCTGCTTTCCGCACTCCTGCTGAATCAGGCGCGGGTGCTGCAATCCCTGTTCAGGTCCGCGTTCTTCCTGCCGGTGACCATGTCGCTGGTCGTCGTCGCATCCATGTGGAAGATGCTGCTCAACGAACACGGGGTCATCAACCAGATGCTGGAACTGGTCGGCCTCAACGGCGTGTCCTGGCTGAACAACACGAAGACCGCGCTGATCGCCGTCGCGGTGACCAGTGTCTGGCAGGGATTCGGCTTCGAAACGGTCGTCTTCCTGGCCGCCCTGCAATCCGTGCCCCACGAGCTCTACGAGGCCGCTGCCGTCGACGGCGCGGGCCCCTGGAGACGCTTCTGGGCGGTTACCCTTCCCGCGCTGCGCCCGACGATGCTGTTCGTCTTCATCGTCGGCATCATCGGCGCCTTCCAGGTGTTCGACCAGGTCTTCGTCATGACTCAGGGGGGTCCGGTGTCGGCGACGACGACCGTCGTCTACTTCGTCGTCAAGCGCTTCGAGGAGCTCGACCTCGGCCACGCTTCCGCCGCGGCGTATCTCCTTGCCATGTTCCTGGCACTCGCCTCCGCTGTCCAAATGCTCCTCGAGAGGAGGGACGAGCAATGAAGGACGTACGCGTAGCGCAACCGAGCATGCGGCGTAGAAGGGCCGCGTCTACGACGGCGATTTACGCACTCCTCGTCGTCTCGACAATCGTCATGGTCGCTCCGTGGCTATGGACCCTGTCTACCTCCTTCAAGCGTTCCCAAGACGTATTCTCGCCGGACTCGGGGATCATCCCCTCGCCCTTCTCGTTGCACGCCTACGAGCGGATCTTCACGGAGACCTCCTTCGGCACCTATGCGATGAACTCGGTCATCGTCACCGTGTGCGTGGTCGCACTCAACATCCTCTTCGACTCGTGCGCGGCATACGCCTTCGCCAAACTGAGGTTCCCCGGGCGCAACGTCCTGTTTTGGCTGCTGATGGTGACGATGATGATTCCCATGCAGGTCAACCTCATCCCCCTGTATCGGATGATGGTGTGGGCGAACCGGTATTTCTCATGGTTCGGCGTAGACACGCTTGCGGGCATCATCGCCCCGGGAATCGTCCAGGTGTTCGGGATCTTCCTCATGCGACAGTTCTTCCTGTCGATCCCGGACTCGATGCTGGAAGCGGCCCGCCTGGACGGCGCCTCCGAACTCCAAATCCTGCGCAGAATCGTCCTGCCGATCGCCGCTCCGGGGCTGGCGACCCTGACGATATTCACCTTCCTCGATACATGGAACGACTTTCTGTGGCCGCTGATCGTGTCTAGTTCGGAGTCCACCAGAACCCTGCCCGTCGGACTGGCGCTCCTCGCGCGCAAGAACTCCGTCGACTGGCCCGGGACCATGGCGGGCGCGGTTGTCACAGCCGTCCCGATGGTCATCATCTTCCTCCTGGCGCAGCGCCAGTTCATTGACGGCCTGACGGCCGGCTCCACCAAGGAATAACCGATAAAGGAACAAGAATGCACTCGACATATGAGTCCGCCGAACCCATTGAACGCGACGTCTTCCTAAGCGAGATCTGCGAGAGCGGGGACGCCCTGCGCAGGACGGCCGATGAACTGCGCGCCCAGAAACACGCGCTCAACGAGGTCAGACGCCGCCTGTCCGGGCGTCGTCTGATTCTGACGGGCATGGGCACTTCCGGGGACGCGGTCACGGGTCTGGCGTCCGTTCTCGGTCGATCCGGACGCGAAAGCACCGTCATCAACACCGCCGAGCTTCTGCACTTCCGTCTCGCGTCGCTCACGGACCGGCACGGAGTGATAATCGTCAGCCAGTCCGGTCACAGCGTGGAGGCGGTCAAACTCATGAGTGTTTTGACCAGGGAAAGAGGCATTCCCGTCGTCGTCGTCACGAACATGGCGGGCAATCCGCTCACCGACGCCGCCGACGTCGCAATCACGCTGGGCGCCGGAGTCGAGGTCGGTCCTTCGTCGAAGACCTATGTCTCGACCATGTTCGTCATGCAGGTACTCGCCGAGCTCCTCGCCCTGGACGACGCGGTCGAATCGATCCTCACGCGGGCGGACCGCAGGGCCGACGCCGCCGCGAACGTCCTGGCGGCCTGGATAGACGATGCCGAGGGCGTGGGCGCGCGGCTCGCCGACTGGATGGAACAGGTGGATTCCCTCATCATCGTCGGTCGCGGCGCGGGAGTCGCGGCGGCAGAGGTCAATGCTCTCGTTCTCAAGGAATCGGCGCATGTCTCCGCCCAATCGATGGACTCGGCCGAGTTTCGTCACGGTCCACTCGAATTGGCCGCCCCCGGACTCGGAGTGGTGCTCATGTGCGTCGAGCCGTCGGTCTCCGATCTCGATGCCCGGCTCCGCAACGAACTGCTGAGTAGAGGAGCATCGACCATGACTATCGGTGTCGATGCCTGCCGGGCCGGTGACCTGCCGATCGACTATGTCCTGCCCGACAGCGAGCCGCTGATAGATGCGGGACTCGTCGCCCTGCCGCTGCTCCTCGCCGCGTGGGCGGAGGCATCCCGTAAAAGCGAGACCCCCGGAGTGTTCAGCGTCGGAGCGAAGGTGACGACATGCGAGTGAATCCGTTGAACGACGGCCCGGGGCGCTTCCGCATGGGGCCACACTTCATATATGACCAGGGCCGGGCGGTCGTGCCGGTCGGCGTTCACTACGTCCCGCGCTCGGGGCCGGATTGGCCGTGGCGCACGGGGTCCGGGGAATTCGCCCGAGCTTTCCGCGACATCGCGGCTCACGGACTGGACACGGTCAGGATCGACCTGCTGTGGGCGGCCCTCGAACCGCGTGAGGGCGTGCTCGACGAGGAGCACCTGAAGACCCTCGACCGGATCCTCGACGCGGCGGCCGCTAACGGACTGACACTTCACCCGACGCTCTTTGTGGGCGGCGAAGTCGGCGACGCCTACTGGGACCTTCCCTGGGCGAGCGGAATCAACCCCCATTCGGATCGGCATCTGCTTGACGCGCAGTGCGCGCACGCCGCCCGTCTCGCCGAGCGCTGGTCCGGTCGCCGCGAACTCATCGCTTGGGACCTCACCGATGAACCGCCCTTCTGGATCTATGGGGACTCCACCTCGGATGAGGACGCGCGCCTATGGACCCATCGCCTGGCCGAATCGTTGCGCTTGAACGACCCGAACCACCTGATCACCGTGGGAACCGCCTCCCAGGAGGTCGACGGCGGGCCATTCCGCTGCGACGTCGTGGCCGACGAACTCGACTTCTGCTGTGTGCACCCCTACCCGATCTATTCGCCGGAGCTCTACGCCGATCGGCTGGAATCGCGTCGCATGACGCATGCGGCGGCATTCGAGACCGCATTGGCGCGCGGCGCCGGCAAATCCGTGATGATCCACGAATTCGGTGCTTCGTCGACCCAGCACGCCCCCGATGTCATTGCGCACTACGACCATCTGTCGTGCTGGTCAGGTTTTGGGGCGGGCGCCATCGGCTTCTACGCCTGGTGCTGGATCGACGCCGAGGCCGACGCCTATGGGCGCGCACCGTATGTGCGGATGCCACACGAGACCCAGTTCGGACTCGTCGACGCCGACAACGTCCCGCGCCCGCGGCTGACATCCCTGTCCGACCTGCGCGCCTGCCTGGCGGGTTTCGACCTCGAGCGCTGCGCCTCGGACGGCCCCCGAGCCCTGGCCTCGATACCGGTGCCGCGCGAGTACGCCCACCCCTACGCGCAGGAGAACTACGGACTCGACGATGCGCCGGCGGGACCCTACGTCCCATCCGAACAGTCCTGGGACTCCACCCGCGACGTCAAACCCCTCATCCGCGGCCTTCTCAACGCCTTCGTCTACTCCGAGCGGGCGGGGATGCCCGTCCAGTTCCCCCGGGAGACCCTAGACGACGCCTGGCCGACGACGCCTGTAACCGTGCTGCCCGCGCCGCTAACGTCGACGACGAACTCCCTGCTGCACGTGCGTACCTCCTTCTGGCAGGGTGCGTCGAACTACGTGGCTGACGGGGGAGTTCTCTACTTGTCGCTGTCCGCGGAGAGCGCGATCCCCGAGCTGCACCGGTTCGCCGGTGTGCGTATCAAGGACCGGGCTCCGGTCGATGAGGATCTGAGGCTCACTGTCGTTCGGCCCTTCGGCGGCTTCGCAGTAGGCGATGAGCTTTCCCTTCCCGGAGGCAGTGCCGACCTGCATGGACGCGGGGTGGAACTGGAGGCGGAGGGCGCCGAGGTCCTGGCGCGCACGGCGGCTGGTGCCCCGGCGCTGACGCTATTCACCCGTGGGGATGGCGCCGTGGTCGTCAGCGCGTATCCGCTCGAGCTTATGGCCGCGGCCACTCCGGACGCCCACGACGACGACCGCGTCTGGCGCCTGTACCGCTTCGTCCGCGAGCTGTCGGGATGTCGCCTGCCGGTGGACTTGGACGACGGCGAGTTGACCAGGGGAGTACTCACCGGTAACGGGGGAGGCATGCTGGTGGCCACCAACCACGGGGCAACCGCCGTTGAGGTGCCCGTCCAGGTTCACGCCTCCTCCACGGTCCAGAGCGCGTCTCTGTGCGTCTGTTCGCCCGAGCGTGCGGCCCACCCCGACTTCTCGCAGGACATCCGCGAAGGCGCGATGGTGACGGTGCCCGCTTTCGGTACGCGCATCATCACGTGGGATGCCCCGCCGGTCGACTCCTGAACTAGCGGTCTCGGCCGCGTGCCGACGACGGTGTTGACGGACTTCATGCTTGTTAGCGCCGCCGTTGGTCTCGGCAGGGCGCCGATTTCCGTCTATTCGTGCAGGCCCCGGCAGACGGTTACCTACGATCGCCCCATCCCATCGGCGCCCAGGAGCACGCATGATCACCGAGCTCGCGATCCCACAAGACCTCTTCGCCCTCACCATGCGCTTGGATGCACCGCTCTTCCAGCGCCCATACGTGTGGAACCAGGAGGACCAGTGGGCGCCCCTGTGGGAGGACATTCGCACCCTCGCCGAGGCCTGGCTTGATCCACACGCGCCCGGCCCAGGTAACGCACGACGCCCGGCGGAGCCCCACTTCCTTGGCGCCGTCGTTCTCCAGGACCGTAATACCTTACTGACCGAAGAGGTCCTCGCCATCTGGCCGACGCCCGCCGGGCACGTTCACCACGCCCCGCGCCGTGCGCTAAGCGTCAACAATGCGACGATGAAGGACCTCCTGGACGCGGGCCTGCTGGCGGTCGGGGATGAGCTGGTCGGTGTTGGAAGGGACGAGGAAACGCGTGGCGGCGTTGACGCAGCCGGGAGACTGGTGTTCGAAGGCGTAACTTATGCGGCTCCGTCGACGCCGGCGTCTCAGGTGCGAGGCACCAGCACGAACGGCTGGACTTTCTGGCGCTTGGGGAGCCTTGACGGCCCCACTCTGGATGAGCTGCGAGCGCGTCTGCTCGCGTCGCACGAATGAGCCGGGTGAGCCTCGGCGGCCAAAAGTGTCCATCCGTAGCGGCTTTGGCGCGGCGGTCTAATTTCGATGCCGGGACAAACCGCCTCTGACCTGGGCATACGTGACGTCCCATGAGGGCTACGACTGTGCTCTTGAGGTCAAAGCCGCGACGGATGGTCACTTTCGGGGCGGGTGAGCAGGACTCCGGAGGCTTCCCGGCTGCTCGCATCGCTGCGATGAGCGCATCGGGCCCCACCCATCGCCTCAACCGGGGGAGAAGGCAGTTACACCCGTGGCGATGTTGCAGTTGCTGCCGATCACTGCGGCCGGATTGATGATGATCCGGCCGCGGTGTCCGATGTAGAAACCGGGGCCGATTCTGGTCGACCAAGAAATTTGGATGAATGTCGTCGCCGACAGATGGCTGAGAGCCGCTCGGTAAGCCTTCTGCATCAGCGGCGAGCTGGCGTTCTGCGCATGACGGAAGGTCCACAGGTAGCTCAGCACCTTGCGCTCGCCGAGGCTTGCCGGTTCTACCTGCGGCCGCGTGGGGTAGCGCGGCTCGCCCGCCTGGCGACACGCGCGTGCGCGTCAGTAAAAGTGTGAGCTGCGCCACCCACAAGAAGTGGGGTTACGCAGAGCGGCGGTCGCGCCGGATGGCGCCACCGTTGCGGGTATGGTGCGGGTTGTGACCACAACATGTTGTGGTTGCTGGCCGGTTACGCTCCTAGATGATGTGTTACACCGGTGTCGTTTGTGGGGGTGTCTTGGAGTAGGGTCGAGGGTGTCGGCGGCGCCGACG